>JAZSJO010000038.1:0-8232 GCA_045534365.1 Eubacteriales bacterium | reverse complement strand
CCCAAAGCCCCAAGGAAATGATAGAGCTTTTCTGATATGAAGAGGATCTTTTCCATAGACCGATTTGAAGGAGATATCGCGGTCTGTATATCTGACGACGATCTTCAGATCGACGTTAAAAAAGAGCTTTTGCAGGGACTTCAGGTCCACGACGTTTTTTCGGCGGAGCTATCTGACGGAGTGCTGTCCGATATCCTGCCCATGCCCCAAGAAAGAGACAGAAGACTAAATTCCAATAAAGAGCGACTTGGACGTCTTTTTAACAGAGGCAAAAAATAAAGATTGAAAGGTAAACCTTATGTTTTTTAGTTTGTTTACTCAAGCACCTGCGCTTGCAGAGAATGCGGGGGAGTTGGTATTGCAATGGAATCTGTTTTCCTACGTCTGCGAGACCTTTGGCGTATTCGGTACGCCTCTTGAGAGCGTTTTGATGATAGCGTCAGTGCTTTTGTGCATAATCATTCCTTATCTTATAGGAAGCTTTAATCCCGCTATAACCTTTTCAAGGCTTATATTCAAGGATGATATACGCTCTCACGGAAGCTGAAACGCGGGCGCGACCAATATTCTGCGCACCTACGGACCTAAAATGGCGGCGCTCATTTTTGCCATAGATTTTCTGAAGGCTGCCTTGGCGGTATTTATCGGATCACTGATATTTTTTCATCAGCTTGGCGGCGCGATCGCGGCTCTCTTCGTGGTAATGGGACACCTTTTTCCCGTGTTTTACAAATTCAAGGGCGGAAAGGGCGTTTCCTGCACCGCGGCGTGCATTCTTTGTCTGTCACCCTTCTCCTTCGTTATACTTTTGCCGCTTTTCATCGTTATCGTAGCGATGTCAAAATACATATCCTTGGGCTCTATCAGCTGCGCTTTTCTGTTTCCTCTTCTGGCTAAGGCGTTTGGAGGCAGAGCTTTGATACCCGCAATGGCGGCGATAATTGCCGTTCTCGTTATCTTTATGCACAGAGAGAATATCAAGCGTCTTATGAACAGAAGCGAATCAAAGGTCTCCTTTAAGAAAAAGCCGCCCGAGAGCGAGGCGAAAGCGGATAAAGCCGAAGGCGAGACGGATAAAAAGGAAATTTGACAATGTCACAGACGGATAACAACGCTTTGCTTTTGTTGCGTCTTATCGAAAAGGCGGCGCAGACCGAGACCTTGAAAAAGGCGGTCTTCTCAAAGCCCTGCGTTGACGGTGTGGTCAAGGCGAATATTACGCTGAAGACTATCTCGGGCGAGACGGTCTTGCAGATAGAAAGCTTTTATACCGATAACAAGGCAAAGCATAAAAATTTGAAAATAGGTGAAAACGAGCCGATAGAAGAGCTTGTCGGACGCTTTTCGCAGATAAATCTTATAACCACCGCGGGAGACTGTGAATTTAAAAGAAGCAGATCGGGAAATACCGTGCTTTTGCGTGGGGACAAGCTCGAAAGGCTCTTGTTTTCCAAGAGCGAGGCAACGGTAAAGGCGTTTACTCGCATAACTCCTGCGTTGAATAACAAGAGCAAGAACTACATACTTGACGGCAGCGAGCCTTTTTTGAAGCTGCTTGAGGTCAGCGACAAAAACGGCAGAGTTTACGATAAAAAGCAGGCGAAGTTCCGTCAGATAAACAGATTTCTGGAGCTTATACGCGACGTTGAGCAATCTTTGCCCAAGACCGAGCCGCTTCGCATCTGTGACCTTTGTTGCGGAAAAAGCTATCTTTCCTTTGCCGTCTATCATTATTTTGCGGTTATAAAGGGAAGGCGAGTCAAAATGACGGGCGTTGACCTGAAGGGCGACGTTATCGAATATTGCTCGGACGTGGCGCAAAAGCTCGGCTTTGACGGTCTGGAATTTATCTGCGGCGACGTGAATCTCTACGAGACCGAGGATAAGGTCAATATGGTCATATCGCTCCACGCGTGTGACGTGGCTACCGATATAGTAATAAGGAAGGCTATCGAATGGGAGGCTGACGTCGTTTTGTCAACGCCCTGCTGTCACCACGAGATGAACAGATTGCTCGATTGCGAAGAATTGTCGTTCGTTTCCGATTATTCGATGCTTCGTCAGAAGCTTTGCGACGCGGCGACGGACGCCCTTCGCTTGAAGCTTCTCGAGGCGAACGGATACGCGACCGCCGCGCTTGAGCTTATCGACCCCGAGGAAACCCCGAAGAATATAATGCTCCGAGGGATCAGAATACCCGATTTTAATAAAAATTCCGAGAAGGCAGTTAAGGCGAGAGAAGAATATCACAAGGCTTATAGATTCTTGACGGGACTTGAAAATAATAAATGGGAGATCTTTTTAAATGGGTCTGTTTAAAAATATTTTTGAAAGAGCTACGAAGAGCAAAAATCCTGACAGCAAACGCTTTAAGTGGGATATGGCGAAGCAGATATGCGGTCATCACGTAAAGTACGTGACCGAGGAGATTAACGGTACTCACGAGGTCATTGGGCGCTCGGGCGGTCTCAATATAAAGGACGACGAGCTGTTAGTCTTTGCCTCCGCGGACGTGCTTATGCGTTGCAAGATCGAGCAGATGCAGGCTTGGGAGCTTCTTAGTAAGGACGGAGTGGTAATTACCGCGCCCGATCTTGAGCACGGAGGCAAGGAGCGCACCGTTATCGTGCATTACGTTTATTACAGATGAATAAATGCAGATATGATATACGCCTCTCCCGAGAAAGCGAGAAACGGGCGATCTGTGAAGCACGCTTGCAAAAACGGCTCTGTCAGAATTATTTGAATCGAAATTTTTTGCAATTATTAAAACTTTAAAAAGGTTTTAAGCCGTCGTAGATAGAAAGGAAATTGAGAAATGTTTGTAAAAGAAACCACAAAAGGAATGAGAGATATACTCCCTTCGGAGATGGAAGTAAGGGAATATTTGCTTGCCAAGCTTAAGAAGACCTACGCGTCGTTCGGCTTTTCGCAGATAGAAACGCCCGCGGTCGAGCACATTGAGAATCTGACCAGCAAGCAGGGCGGAGAGAACGAAAAGCTTATCTTCAAGATACTTAAAAGAGGTGAGAAGCTCATTGATGCGGCAGAGGGACTTGACGTTGATTCGCTCGTCGATTCGGGCCTTCGTTACGACTTGACCGTTCCGCTTTCCCGTTATTACTCAAACAATGCGGCAAATCTTTCCTTGCCCTTCAAGGCAATGCAGATAGGCCCCGTTTGGAGAGCGGACAGACCTCAGAAGGGAAGATTTCGTCAGTTCGTTCAGTGCGACATAGATATTCTTGGCGATCCCTCCAATTCAGCGGAGATTGAGCTTATCACTGCTACCTCGACCTTCCTTGAGGAAGCGGGCGTTGGCGGTTGCACGGTTATGATAAACGACCGCCGTATACTTGCGGCTATGGCAAGAGCCAGCGGATTTGCAGAGGATCAGTTCTCGCTTGTATTCATCATACTTGATAAGTATGACAAGATTGGCGAGGCGGGAATCGAGAAGGAGCTTCTTGACGCGGGTTACGACGCAGGCTGTGTTGCTAAATATATGGAAATATTCCGCGGAGCTATGGCTGCATCTGATAGATACGCTTATCTTGAGGAGGCGCTCGGAGATGCTATCGAGGAAGGCGTTATCGCTAACCTCAAGGAAATAGTTGAGGCGGTTGCGCTCATTTCCGAGGGCCGCTTCAATCTTGACTTTGACGTAACGCTCGTGCGCGGTATGGGTTACTACACGGGTACTATTTTTGAGATCAAGAGTGAGGATTTCAAGGGCTCGAGTATCGCGGGCGGCGGACGCTACGATAATATGATAGGCAATTTCACGGGACAGAAGACCGCGGCTTGCGGCTTCTCGATAGGCTTTGAGAGAATGGTCGGCGCGCTCGTTGAAAAGAACTTTAAGCCCGAGGGCGCGGGGGAAAAGACGGCTATTCTTTACGACAAGAGAATGAGCGCATCAGAGGTAGCCGCAATGCAGAAGACCGCTATGGCGGCAAGACGCGCAGGAAAGATAGTTCTTATTCAGAAGATGAACAAGAACGTTGGCTTCCAGAAGCAGAAGCTTGAAGCGGACGGATATTCAAGATTTATCGATATTCGTTTCCCTGATGAGATGAACAAGCTCGAAGAGCTTTGATTACGATGAAACCGCAGGTAAGCCTGCGGTTTTTTTGTTGAATTTTCGAAAAAAGAGCAAAAACAAACAAACAATTGAAAAAGCAACCAAACATTGTTGAAATTTGGAAATAATATTATAAAGGGGAGGGGTAAACCGTGTTGAAATGATTGCTATTAGCTTATAATTGCCTTCGTTTTCAAACACTCGATTCCATCCTGATACTGTTTGAGATCCGCAATGTGCGGATCTTTTTTCGTGTCTTACGAGCTCGACCTTCGCTTATGTTGGACGCGAAGGAGTAACTTGAAGTCCTTCGAGAGACTTGACACGAAATTCAGTGAATGACCGGATGAGCGGTTACGAAAAATAGAGAATAAGCAGGCAGTAAGATCGGGGGAGGTTAGAAATGATGTTAGAGATGAGTTTGAGAAGTAGAGTGGTTGTGCGTGGCTCTTGGTTGCTTTGTTTGCGTGTAGTTCAAGGACGATCGTGAATTGTTTGCACACTTATTACCAACTTTGCGATAAATGGAAATTAATAGGAAAATCGTTTGAATTCGGCGGGATTTTTGAACGAAGGTCGTTCGGTGTGACGGCTTTTTAAAAATTTTTACGGTTTTGAAATTCTTGTGCGAAAAATTTATAAAAAATTCATAATTAAAATATGTAGAAACTTAGTCTTGATTTTTTGTGTTTTTTGCACAAAAAATGCCGCTTTCCTGAAAATTCGGAGCTGGCGAAGACTGATTACGCAAGAAAAGGAAAACGAGTAAAAATAATTTACCTCCGGTTTTGAGAACGGTTTAGAGACGAAAATCAAGTGGCAAAATTGACAAACTTTACGAAATAATAAGTTTTTGAAGTAAAAAAGCAAAGAATAATAGTAAATTTAATTTACTTTTAAATGCTGATAATTTGATTTTGCCAACAAGTGTAAAAGTTCCGTGGAAACCGCCTTGAGAGACGACAAAATAATTGTGAATTTTCTTTTAAAACAAGGACGTTTTACTTAAATTTTGAGCTTGTTCGTTTGCTTGACAAATTAAGGAATTTGTGATAATATATTAAAGTAATTTTAGGGTATTTTGCAATTCAGGATTGAACTCAACGCCCACGTTTTTTATCGTCGATTATTCGATCGCATATTTTCGCATATTATAATGAAGAAATCGAACTGAAATTTGCCGGGTGTTGTGAATTTTGCCGTAAAGCCATGACTTTTGTGCCTTTATAAGTCGGACTTGCGGCGAGATGCGTTCAGATTGCAAAGGTGATAATGCTGTTGCTGTATGATTGCCGAATCGCGTCGCGTAATACGCGCGTGCGCGTGACGGCTCTGAGTCATGCCGCACCGTTGGTAATGCTCCGTATGACACCGTATCTGCGGAAGACCAAAGGATCGCGAGCGGGCTTTAGGCGGCAATGCGGTTGCTTTTGCCCGCTGCGCACGGTGTTATTAACGGTGGCATTTACCCTTTACCGAACGGAAAAAGTTCCGTTTGACAAAACAGCAGGAGGTATTTTTATGAAGAAAGTAAGCTTTCAAAGATTGACGGCTCTATTGCTTTGTCTTGTCTTTGCCGTGAGTTGCTTCTCCGTTAATTCTCTGGCTGCCGGCGGTGCGGCGGCTTCGGAAAGCGACGGATACGTCAGCTCCGGCACAAGCAATGCGGATGACATCTACAATATGGATGACGTGCTTGAGCTGATCGATGCAATCAGCTACGGAGATTATATCCTTGATTACGCGCATATAGACGCGGCTAAGGAAGAGATCCGTATCAACACGGCAGACCCCGACCGCATCGTTGATGAAATGACCGATGCGGATTACGTGATCGGTGAGTACGGCGGAATTACCGCAATCGAGACTCCCGGTACGGGTACTGTCGCGTGGAGAGTTGATATTCCCGAAACGGCTAAGTACACGATAACCATTAAGGGATATCCTGTCGATGACGGAAAGGCAAACTCTGTTGAAAGAGTCTTCCGTATCAACAACGACGTGCCTTTTTCCGAGGCTCGTTACATAACCATCAAGAAAAACTGGGTGAATGACTACGAGGACGCTATCTATTCGGGCAAGACCGATAAGTCACAGGTCGCGGCAGAGGCTAAGGCTCTCGGCATCTTTACCTACGAGGACGCAAACGGAGCTCTTCGCCTGGAATATCCCGTCGTATGGACGAATGCGATATCCAATTTTTGCAACAAGTACGATATCAGATACTTCAAGCTCGATATAAACAAAAACGAGCTTCGTCCTACCGCCGTTCAAACTCCCGAATGGAGCGAATACATTTTCGCCGATTCTACGGGTTATTATGTAGAGGCGTTCGAGTTCGTGCTTGAGGAGGGCGAGAATATCCTCAGTCTTCAGGGTAAGAACGCGGCTATGGCGATATCCGAGATCGTTCTGGCTCCTGTATCAGATATGGAGACCTACGAGGAGTACAGAACGAGGTACGCAAACAAGCCTGCAGGTGAGGGAAGCGTTAAGATCGAGGCTGAGTACACCTACGCGGCTTCCGACAAGACCATCTACGCTATCGAGGACGCTTCCGAGGCGAACACCTCTCCCAGCGATCCTTCAAAAACCGTTCTCAATACTCTGGGCGGTGAAAAGTGGCAGACTGCGGGACAGTGGGTAACCTACAAGTTCAGCGTTGACAAGTCGGGTATGTACGATATCGTCTCGCGTTTCAGACAGAACGTGCTTGACGGTATGTTCGTAAACCGTTCGCTTTACATTTACAGTGACGATTCGGTTGCCGAGGGTGAGGACGGATACTACAACGGTATTCCTTTTGCCGAGGCAAAGACTCTTACATATAACTACAGCGACGAATGGCAGGTAACTACCGCTACAAACGGAGATCAGAGCTTTGAGTTCTATTTCGAGGAGGGCGTTGTGTATACCCTCAAGTTTGAAGTAACTCTCGGAGCGATGGGTGATATAATTGCCGTAGTTCAGGATTCGCTTAATTCTATCAACAACGATTATCTTAACATAATTCAGTTGACCGGAGCAAGCCCTGATACCTACCGTTCCTATAACTTCTCCAGCGTAATGCCCGACGTGCTTATCGATATGGTCCGTCAGGCTAATATCCTTAATTATGAGAGCGAGAATCCCTCTCTTCAGGGCGTGGCTCAGAAGCTGACCGAGCTTGCGGGACAGAAGTCCTCCAACGTCGGTACGCTCCAGAAGGTTTCAGATCTTTTGAAGAGAATGGGACAGGATGAGGACGAGATAGCAAGACAGCTTAGCCGTCTTAAGTCCTACATCGGTACTCTTGGTACCTTCCTTTCCGACGCAAAGACTCAGCCTCTTGAAATAGACTATATTCTTATTCAGCCTATTGATCAGGAGATCCCCGAAGCGAAAGCTAATTGGTGGAAGTCTCTTTGCCATGAGGTAAGCCGCTTCTTCTGGTCCTTCTTCCGTGATTACGATAGTATGGGTGCTATGGTTGAAAGTGACGAAGGAAGCCTTGAGGTATGGCTTGCAACGGGTCGTGACCAGTCTCAGATCAAGCGTAATCTCGTTAACAACGAGTTTACTCCTCAGACGGGAATCGCGGTTGACCTTAAGCTTGTCGCTGCGGGTACGCTGATGCCCTCCATCCTTTCGGGTCAGGGTCCTGACGTTTACCACGGTCTCGGACAGGGCGACGTTATCAACTACGCTATTCGTTCGGCTATACTCCCCGTAGGATCCGAGCAAAAAGGCGTTGGCTTTGACGATTTCCAAGAAGCAGCAAAATCCTTTAACGAATCCGCAATGATAGTTCTCGGTATGGAGGATTCCGACGGATTTATGAACTGGTACGGATTGCCCGAGGCGCAGGCATTTGCAATGATGTTCGTTCGTGTTGACGTTCTTGCCGACCTGGGCATAGAGATCCCTCGTACCTGGGACGATATCATGGCGGCTATTCCTAAGCTCCAGGCAAGAAATATGGAGATGGGTCTTACCACTGATACTAATATACACCTCTACCAGATGGGCGGTACGCTTTATGCCGACAACGGTATGAGAATAAACCTCGACTCTAAGACGGGACTTGCGGCATTCAAGAAGATGTGCGAGCTGTTTACCAAGTATAAGTCGGATCGTAGCCATGTCGTTCTGTGAACCAAGGAGTTCGC
>JAZSJO010000149.1:0-5949 GCA_045534365.1 Eubacteriales bacterium | reverse complement strand
ACGTGGTCGGAGTCCCAACGGATAGGACGAGTGATGTGAAGAGCGATCTTATCTGAGAATACGAGGAGAGCGGGGATCTTGTCGGAAACCACCTCGGTGGGATGATAGTGACCGTTATCCATAAGAGGAGTAATACCTCTAGTCATAGCGTAAGCAAGAGAGAACTCTGCGCTTCCTACCGTGTAAGCCTCAACGCCGATACCGAATACCTTGGACTCAACGGTAACGTAGACCTGGCTCTTGTCATATCCGCAACCGATTATCTGGTCTATAGAGTCAGCATATCTCTGACGGGGGCCCATTCTGTCGCCGGGAATATCCTTCGTTCCGTCGCCGGTCCAGATATTCATAACGCAGGGATAACCGGTTTCCTTTGCGAAATACTCGGAGATACGGATACAAGCGATACCGTGCTTGATCCAGAAGTTTCTGATCTCATCGTCGGGGCTGGAAAGGGTAAGACCCGAAGCCTTGGGGTGAGAGAAGAAGGTGGGGTTGAAATCGAGACCGCAGTTGTGCTTCTTTGCGAACTCTACCCATCTCTTGAAGTGACGGGGCTCGATAGTGTCACGGTCGACAGTCTCGCCGTTCTCAGCGATAGCGTAGTTTGCGTGAACGTTGATCTTGTGAGTACCGGGGATGAGAGAAAGAGCCTTGTCAAGGTCTGCGAAAAGCTCGTCGGGGTTGCGAGCGCCGCCGGGGTAGTTACCGGTAGTCTGAATGCCTCCGGAAAGCTCGCCTGTACCTTCAAATCCCTTAACGTCGTCAGCCTGCCAGCAGTGCATAGAAATGCGAACGTCGGAAAGCTTTGCGATAGCCGCTTCGGTATCAATACCGTACTTTGCGTATATTTCCTTAGCGGACTCGTATCTTGCGTTTGCCATAATGACCTCCTGTGTATTATGTACTATAAAAATTTTTTCGTGAAAAAGGTATTTATTACATACCAAATTATATTATACTACAATATTTGGTGTTTTTCAAGAGTTTTGGCAAAAATAATTAATAAATTCTATTGAAAAAGGGGAATTAAAATGATATAATTAATTTACAGAACAAATTTTTCGCGATTTTTCGATATTTTTTGCGAGAGGTATTAAAATATGAAAAAGGTTATCATTACGGGCGGCTCGCGCGGCATAGGACGCGCCTGCGTCGAGTTGTTTTCTGAAAACGATTGCGCCGTGGCGTTTATATATCGCTCAAACGACGACGCGGCAGACGAGTGCGCCGCGCATACGGGCGCGTATCCCATCAAGGCGGATATCTCCGACCCCGACGAAGCCGAGTGGGCGTACAATAAAGCCGTTGAGTATCTTGGCGGAGTCGATATACTTATAAATAACGCGGGGATCAGTGAATCCGGGCTTGTGACCGACATGACCGACGAGCATTGGATGAACGTAATGAATACGAACCTTTCGAGCGCGTTCTATATGAGCCGCGCGGCAACTCGCGATCTCGTAAAGCAGCAGAGCGGAGCTATAGTCAATATAGGCTCGGTCTGGGGACGTTGCGGCGCATCCTGCGAGGCTGCCTATTCCGCGAGCAAGGCGGGAATGAGAGGACTCACCCTCTCGCTTGCAAAGGAGTTAGGCCCCTCGGGAGTGCGTGTGAATTGCGTTGAGCCCGGCGTTATCGATACCGATATGAACGCCTGCTACGATGACGACGATATAGCAGAGCTTTGCGAGCAGACGCCGCTTTACAGAATAGGTGATCCCGCCGAGGTCGCCGAGCTTGTATATTTCCTTGCAAGTGAAAAGGCGTCGTTTATTACGGCGCAGATAATCGGCGTTGACGGCGGATTTGGAGTTTAATAAAATGAAACACATTCTTTTGATAACCACGGGCGGAACTATCGCTTCCGCCGAAAGCGAGAACGGTCTTGTACCCGCGCTGGCGTCGGAGCAGCTGTTATCCCACGTTCCCGAGGTCAGAGACATTTGCAAGGTGTCTACCGTTCAGCTCTATAATCTCGATAGCACGAATATGCGCCCCGAGTATTGGCTTGAGGTGGCTCGCTATATCCGCAACGTTTATGATAACTACGACGGATTCGTTATCACCCACGGCACGGATACTATGGCGTACGCCGCGGCTATGCTTCATTATGAGATACAGAACGATCGCAAGCCCATAGTTCTGACGGGCGCGCAGATACCGATAGAGAAGAGAGATACCGACGCGCGCGAAAATTTGACCGACGCGTTTTTGTACGCGGCAGACGACTCCGCCTGCGGAGTGCATATCGTCTTTGGCGACAAGATAATCGCCGCAACGAGAGCGAGGAAGACGAGAACGAAGAGCTTTAACGCATTTTCGAGTATAGACTATCCCGAGATCGGCTTTATTCGAGGCTCGGTCAAGTATTATATCCGCGAAAATATCGAAGGAGAGACGGTGTTCTGCGACGAGATAGACCCGTCGGTCATCGTCGTCAAGCTGATACCGGGTATGAGCGCAGATATCTTCGATTTTATCGCCGACAGATATCACGCGGTCATCATAGAGAGCTTTGGCGTGGGCGGATTGCCTTATTACGATAACGACGAGTTCGTTGAAAAGATAGAAAAGCTTATAGATAAAGGCATTCGCATCGTTATCACCACCCAGGTGCCTCACGAGGGAAGCGATATGGGCGTTTATCAGGTCGGTCTTCGCATCAAGCAAAAATACGAGCTGCCCGAAGCTTACGATATGACCACCGAGACCGTGGTGGCGAAGGTCATGTGGGCTTTGCCAAAGAGCAAGACCGCAGCGGAGTTTGCAAGGCTTTTCTACACTCCCGTGGGGAATGATATGATTTGATCGAACACGCAAAAAAATGACAGAAAAACCGTTGCGGATTTACGCAACGGTTTTTTACTATATTTGATTATGCCTCTGAAAGTATCTTTTCGTACCAGAACATTCCGTAATTGAAGGCTTCAAACATTCCTTCTTTCTCGGACTGCTTGAGTATCTTTCCGCTTTTCGATTCAAGCACCTGAATAAATATCTTGCCGGGTACCTTTACGCCCTCGTTTTCAACGTAGGACATTATCTCGAAGATAAGAACGCACTTTTCGGTAAAATCACCGTAGCATATCGTGTCCTTTTCTCTGACGAGAGGCTTGTTTTTGTAGTAAAGATATTTTCCCTTGACTTCGTTGCGAGTTTCTGCCATTTATATCACCTTGCCCGATAGGGCATCCTTTCATAAAATAGAATAAACATATTACTTCAAATTATATTATAACACGGTAAAGCGGCGAAGTCAACAGCATTTTTTCAATATTTTCCTTAAAATATCATTTAAATAGCGTTTTATTTGATAAAAGGACGCATTTTGACGAAAAATCCGTCCGAACGAGGCTTGGGCATAGCGCAACAGTAGAACTCGTCAGAAAGTCTTGATATCCCGGTAACGACGTCGTCCTCGGGCGCGTCGGCAGGCTTCGTTATTATGGGAAAGCCTTCATTTTTGCGATTTTGAGACAGGTATGCCCGTCCTCGCTCATTCGCCGCCAAAAGACAGGCGTATTTCGGGAGAGCTTTCGGGAGAATATCGGAAACAGCGAAAAGTGAAAAGAGAATAACTCTGTTTATTCTTGCGTCGGTGTATCTTGTGTTGTATGCCTTTTCTAAAAATTCAGCGAAATCTGCAGAGACGGTCGCAGATCTGCAGAGTCTCTCGACGATACCGCATCCGTCGTCCGCCACGCCGTCGCCGCCGCCCGACCTTGCGATAGCTCTTGCGCATATCTCGTCGGGAGACGTAAGCTTGAAGAATGACAGTATCTCTCGGCCTGCGTTGTGCGTGTAAACGGGAGCGCGCCGTTCCGCCTCGGCTTTTTGCAATACCGCAAGCGCGTCGCGTGGGACGTATTCGCCGAGCGCCGCGGTAAATCCTCCGAATCGACTCGTGACCGCTTCGCGTATCGCCGAGGCGCTCGGAAGCATAACGCTTTTCAGGACGCTGTCGTTGTATTGCATACCAAGACGCTTGACGGGGAATATATCCATATCCAAGCCCTGCTTTTCAATGGCGCAAAGATAGGAGACGCCGAGAATGTCGTTTGATAAAAGCCTTGCGTCGTTGCCGAGAAATGCCGACAGAGTATCAAAATATGCTTTTGCCGAGCCGCTGTTTTCTTGATTTTTCGTATATGCGGCAATAAAATCCTCGCTTGTAGCGATCCTTGCGGCTTTTTTCAGAAGCTCCGCGTCGCCGCTCTCGCTTCCAAAGCTCAACGTATCTGCGCCAAGCGATGCGAGGATATGCACGCCCGCCGCCGCAAAGCCCTCGGCGGAGAAGGAGGAAAAGGGAAAGGGGAGCTCTAATACAAGATCCGCGCCGCACGCGACCGCCGCCTCGGCTCTCGCGTATTTATCGGCTATAGCAAGCTCGCCGCGCTCGGTAAAGTTGCCGCTCATAGCGCAGATTATCATTTTTGCGCCACTCTCGCGCAAAATATCAAGCTGACGCTTGTGCCCGTTGTGAAAGGGATTGTATTCACATACGATGCCGACTGTTTGCATAAGGCTCTCCTCCTTTGATTCTTCATTTTTGTTAATACAGTAATTATACCATTGTTTTTTACGAGTGTCAAGACGGTGAGTTTTAAATGTTTTGACTTTAAAAATCCAAACCGATAAAAAAACCAATTGTATTGACAAACGGCGGGGAAGTCTTTTTCGCGTCGGTGGTCGCAATTTGTCCCGAAACCTGCCCGTATTTTGGAAAGATCAAAAGAATTTTCACATTTTTCTTTCCGAAAATAAAAAAAACTCTTGACAAAATCCAATTTATTCTGTATAATAATTAAAGTCGCGTTTTATGTCATAATGAAGGGAAGTGAATATATAATGATTTTGGATGTCGGTCCGCTTCTTCGAGGAGAAAAAAACCGAATAACCTTTGATTATATGCTCTCTCCCATTCCTATGGACAGAGTGAAATTTCAGGACGACGCGCGCGTTACCGGCGAGATAACAAACAGCGCGGGATATATGGAGCTTAAGGCAAAGGCTAAGCTTCCGTATGAGACCGAATGTGACAGATGTCTCGACACAGTAAAGGGCGAATTCGTGCTTGATTTTGAGAGAGTGGTAGCCGACGAGGGTACGCTTACCGAGGAACAGATAGAGG
This sequence comes from Eubacteriales bacterium, assembly GCA_045534365.1. Lineage (GTDB taxonomy): Bacteria > Bacillota > Clostridia > Oscillospirales > CAG-272 > SVTX01. The sequence continues at coordinate 815 of JAZSJO010000149.1, read as the reverse complement.
ACAACGTTGACGAGTACGTCATAGTCGAGAACGGAAGACTCGATATCGACGAGCAGCTCAGCGAGGCTCTTTTGCTTGATTTCCCCCGTAAGATACTTTGCTCCGAGGATTGCCCCGGGCTTTGCCCAAAATGCGGAAGGTCTCTTAAGGATGGTGACTGCGGTTGCCCCAAAAAAGAGATAGACCCGCGTCTTGCGGTGTTGGCTCAGCTTCTGAACAAGGAAGAAGAGACGTAAGCGAATATAAAAAGGTAAAAAATTTTTTTAATTATAATCGGAAACGCGGAAAGCGGTTTCGAGAGGAGGTTTTGATATGGCAGTACCGAAGAGAAAAGTGTCCAAAGCACGCAGAGATAAGAGAAGAAGCAACAACTCCAAGCTCACTATGCCCGGACTTGTTAAGTGCTCCAACCCCGCTTGCTCCGAGATGGTTAAGCCCCACTGCGTATGCAAGGTTTGCGGCTTCTACAACGGCAAGAAGGTTCTCAACGTTAAAGAGGCTTAATTGACACGAAAACAAAATAAAAGGGAATTCTCTCTTGGGAATTCCTTTTTATTTTTTGTGAAAGGCTTCAAATTTTGATTTGTCGAATTGTTTTTTATGATACTTCTTGTCCCCGTCGACAAGAAGTATCCAAGAAACGCCGCTTAAAGAGGGGAGAAAAAGATCTCCCCTCTTTAAGAAATCTCCCCACCTCACAGAGTGTATCTTAAATTAGAATTTCACTTATTGTATTAAATAAACGCCTTTTATGGTAGGGTGTTTCTTAAGAGGGGAGGATGTCGGAGCAGTTCGGTTAGCGAAGTCTGCCGAAC
>JAZSJO010000177.1:0-6694 GCA_045534365.1 Eubacteriales bacterium | reverse complement strand
TGTTTCCGCTAGCTGCACTCTGAAGGAAAGGCTTACCTTCTTCTTCTCATCGTCAACCTCTGTGATCTTTGCGTCAACAGTCTGACCGATCTCAAGCACGTCAGCGGGCTTTGCGATCTTGGTCATAGCGATCTGAGAAATATGGATAAGGCCGTCAACACCGTCAACGATCTCTGCAAATGCTCCGAAGGGCATCATATTTACGATCTTAACGGATACGATGTCACCAACAGCGTAAGTGTTCTTGAAGATAGTCCAAGGATTGGACTCCTCGGTCTTATAGGAGAGAGATATTCTCTTCTTCTCGGGGTCGAAGCTCTTAACGGTTACGGTAAGCTCATCGCCGATAGCAACTACGTCTGCGGGAGACTTAACTCTCTTCCAGGAAAGCTCGCTGGTATGTACCATACCGTCAACACCGCCAAGGTCAACGAACGCGCCAAAGCTGGTCATGCTCTTAACCTTACCGGTATACTGCTTACCCTCTTCGATGTTTGCCCAGAACTCTGCCTCAGCCTTCTTTCTCTCTTCACGGAGAATTACGCTGATAGAGCCCTTCGCCTTCTTATTTTCAACCTCGGTAAGTCTGAACTTAACGGTCTTGCCGATCATTTCGGAAAGGTCGGAATTCTTGGGTGTGCCGGTCTGGGATGCGTGAATGAATACGCGGGTGGAATCGGTAAGAACGATAACGCCCGAACCGCCCTTAACGACCTCGATTACCGTACCCTCAAGCACTTCATTGTTTTCTTTTGCGGCAACGATCTTGCCCCAATTCTTGTCGGAATCTACTCTCTTCTTGTCAAGAGTTGCAAATCCCTCAACGTCGCTTACGCGAACTACGAACGCTTCAACAGCGTCACCGATCTTGAACATCTCGGTCAGCTTTGCCGCAGGATCGTCTGTTATCTTGTCTGCTTTAATAATGCCTGTGACTTTTGCGCCGATATCCAACTGGATCTCGCTATCGTTGACAGCGGTTACGTAACCGGTAACAGTATCTCCTGTATTTAAAGTTTTTAATGATGTCTCGAGAAGTTCTGCAAAGTTTTCTACATTGCTCATAGTTCTTTCTACCTCCTGTATTATATCGCGCGGGGTAGACGCTCCCGCTACGATTCCCACTTTTTTGTGGGTGAACGGAAAATACCGTTTCAGCTCTTCGGCGTTTTCTATCATCACGGTTTCGTTGCACTCGGATAAGCAAATCGTATACAATTTTGCCGAATTCGAGCTTCCTCTGCTACCGATAACGATCATAAAATCGCTTGTTTTTGATAGGCTTTTTGCCTCGAGCTGTCTGTTTTCCGTAACATTACATATTGTATCAAAAATTAAAGGATTTGTATATACCTTTTTTGTAAATTTTTTTGTTTTCTCCCATTCGCCCAAATTTTGTGTCGTTTGAGCTACTATAATTGGTGTTTTTGTGCAATTCTTCAGAGTGCCTGCGGCGATCGCGTCTTCAAGCTCACTGCATTTTTCGAAAACGAATACGTCACCGTCAAATCTGCTGCAAAATCCAACCACCTCGGGATGCGTTTTCGTTCCCAGAACGAGAAGAAGTCCCTCCGCATCGTTATTTTCGGCAACTATATCGTGTATCTTTTTCACAAAGACACAGGTGCAATCAACGAAAGAAAAATACTTATTCCTCTCCGCGTTTTTTTTCAGCAGCTCCTCGGTCTGTCTCGTTATTCCGTGAGCGCGTATAAATACCTTGACGGGCGCATTTTCACAAGCCTCGTCCGCAAGCCTTTCAATATCGCCGTCTTCTGCCACCGAAACGCCCTTTTCGGCAAGTCTGGCGTTATAAGTATCGTTATGGATAAGCTTACCTAATGTAAATATTCTCTCCCCTGCAGGCGCGCTCTCTATCTCTTTTTCAACAAGCCCTGCCGCCTTTGATACGCCAAAGCAGAAGCCCGCGGATTTAGCAACCGTGACCTGAATATTATTTTCCACCGTTATTCTCCTGCGCCTCTGCGTTTTCGTAAAGCTCGCAGACCTTGCTGAACATATACGACGTCATACGCGCGTATTCGCCCGTAGCTTCGGGATCGTAGCCAAGCTCCTCGAATGATATCGGCTTGCCGACGTAAACGTCCACTCTGCGGAAAAAGGCAAATCGGTTCTTTTTGGTTTTAACACAGCAAGGAAGCACGGTAGCACCCGTTCTCGCCGCGAGCATTGCCGCGCCGTTTTTCACGTTAGCCTCCATAGGCGTTTTTCCCATTTCTCTATGTCCCTGCGGAAAGATACCTATACATCTGCCCGATTCGAGCATTTTTATAGACTTCTTTATCGCGGAGACGTCGGCTCCTCCGCGGTCAACGGGAAAGGCGCCCAGAGCCGCTACGAGCTTATTGACGAGCGGAACTTTGAAAAGCTCCTTCTTCGCCATATAATGAGGCTGTTGATTTTTCAAGGACGCGCAAAGGAACACGGGATCTGCGTTGGATATGTGATTGCATATCAGAATATAAGGCCCCTGCTCCTGCGTCGGCTCGTTTTCAGAGCCGTGAGGGTGGATCCTGAACAGAAATCGCACCACGGGGCCGAGATATTTACATATCCAGATATAAAACTTACTTTTCAATTTCGTTCACTCCCGTTTTTTCGATAATATATCTTACGAGATATTCCACAGAGCCCTCAAAATCGTAGTCGGAATTATCAAAGATATGCGCGTCCTCTGCAGGCTTCAGGGGAGCTACCGCGCGGCTTGAGTCGGCGTTGTCTCTCTCAACAAGCTCCCTTAAAACGTCCTCAAACCTAACGTCCTGCCCTTTAGCAATAAGCTCCTTATATCTTCTCTCGGCTCTCGCCTTATCCGATGCGGTCATAAAGACCTTTACGTCGGCATTGAGCAGGACAACCGTTCCTATATCGCGTCCGTCCATTTTTACGCTGTTCTCTCTTGCGAGCTTCTTCTGCGCTTCAAGCAAAAACGCGCGTACCTCTCCTACCGACGAGCAGGCAGAGGCGTACATCGAGATGTCGGGCTGTCTTATCTTGTCTCCCAGATCCTCTCCGTTGAGAATGACGTGCTGCGCGCCGTCAACGTACCTTATCTCAACGTTTATATTATCAAGCAGAGGCGTTATCTTTTCACTGACCTTCGAATCCTCAACGGACAGACCTCTCTCTCTCGCAAAATATCCTACCGTTCTGTAAAGCGCGCCCGTATCAACGTAGATGATACCGAGTCTCTTTGCTATCGCCTTTGAAATGGTTGATTTGCCCGCTCCGCCGGGTCCGTCGATGGCAACTGCTATTTTTTTCATATATTAACTCCTTTGAATATTATTCCGCCGCGCTTTCTCCCGCAACGACAGCGGTTGAAAATGCTATCTGGAGATTAAATCCGCCCGTATATGCGTCAAGGTCAAGCACCTCGCCAGCGAAATAGAGTCCCGAAACCAATTTTGATTCCATAGTCTTGGGATTTATTTCATTTACTGCGACACCGCCCTTCGTTATGATCGCCTCGTCAATGGGACGGAATCGCAAAAGCGGTATTTTGAGAGATTTAATCGCGCGCAGAAGCGACCGTCTCTCCTCTTTGGTTATCGAATTGACCTTTTTCCTCGGATCGATGACGCTGACCTCTATTATCGGCTCTATCGCCTTCAAGGGCAAGAGATCGCCTAAGGAATTGACAAAATCCTTATTATTATACTTTGCAAAATCGGCTCTTATTCTCGCGTCAAGCTCTCCTTCGTTAAGCGCGGGCTTTAAGTCGATGATAGCGTCGTATTTTCCCTTTTCGATGTCGTGGATATGCGCCGAAGCGGAGAGTATCATAGGCCCAGTCATACCGAAATGGGTGAACATCATCTCGCCAAAGTCCTTGTATACGGTTTTTCCATTGTCTGCCCTGGCTATCTTCAAGGAAACGTTTTTCAACGACAAGCCCTGCATTCTCGCGCAAAGATCAGTGTCCGCGACTATCGGCACGAGCGACGGACGAAGCTCGGTTACGGTATGTCCCGCCTGACGCGCAAATCGGTATCCGTCGCCATCCGAGCCCGTGCCCGAATACGACTTACCGCCCGTAGAGACGATCGCGCTGTCGCAGGGGTATCTTTTAGCGCCCGCCACGACTCCCACTATCCTTCCGTCCTCGATATCAAGCGAGGTTATCTTATCGTACACGATCTCAACGTCGCAATCCCTGCAACGGTCGCTTAAAGCCCTGACGATATCCGCCGCCTTATCCGACACGGGAAAGACACGCCTTCCTCGCTCGACCTTGAGTGGCACCCCGCAGCCCTCGAAAAAGTCCATAGTATCCGCGGTGGAAAAACGGCTCAAAGCAGCGTACAGAAATCTTGGATTGGTCGGTACGTTGTTCAAAAATTCGTTCGTGGGGCAATCGTTGGTAACGTTACATCTTCCCTTGCCCGTTATACGAAGCTTTTTGCCCAAGCGGTCGTTTTTCTCAAAGAGCAGGACGCGCGCTCCGCAATACGCCGCGTGTATCGCCGCCATCATTCCCGCCGCACCGCCTCCGATCACCGCGACGGTCTTATTTCCATTTGTAAAATCACTCATATCAATTATTAGTCTTATCATAGACGTTATACTCGTCCCAAACCTCCTCGAGTCTGTGAAGTCTTTCGGAGAGGATATCGTTCGTCTCACGCGACACAGCGACAATAAGCGCGTTTACCACCGACATAGGAGCAACGAGCGAATCGGCAAAGGATGCCATATCGCTCTGCGCCACCAGAAGCTGTGAAGCAAAGCTCGCCATAGGAGAGCTTGGACTATCGGTAAGGGCTATAACGTCGGCTCCCGCGCGCTTTGCGTACTCAACTCCCCTGATAACGCTCTTTGAATATCTTGGGAAGCTGACGGCGATAAGCACGTCTCCTTCACCTATATTCATCATCTGCTCAAAGGTCTCGCTTCCTGACGTAGTCTGGATAAGGCGCACGTTGTCGAATATCATACGCAGGCTGTAATTTAGAAATCCCGCAAGATAAGAAGACGCGCGCATACCGAGAATATAGATATTCTTTGCGGAAACGATACTCTTGACCGCGCCGTCAAAGGCATCCTTGTCTATTCCCTCCGCCGTCCTCTTGATCTTTTCTATATCGGAATTAAGCACCTTCTGCAAAACGTCGCCTTCACCGATAAGATTATTCGTGACCTCAACTCTCTGCACAGCGGTCAGCTTGGAGCGAATAAGCTCACGCAGAGATTTCTGAAAATCGGGATATCCCTCAAAGCCGAATTCCATAACGAATCGGACGACGGTGGATTCCGATACTCCAACCTCACGTCCGAGCCTTGCGGCGGTCATATAAGCGGCCTTATCGTAATGCTCGCGCACGAATGCGGCTATCTGCCTCTGTCCTTTAGAAAACTTCGCCGTATTTTCATCAATAAATTTTAAAATGTCGGTCTTCAATTTATTTCGTTACCTTTCAAAGCGATATTCGTCGCATAATAATACATATTACATTATAAACCTATTTTTATTTTTTGTCAATCGCAAAATCATTTCTGTCTCTCCAAAGAATATATTTTTGTGTAAATTATACAGTTTTTTTGCCGAAAATTCTACATTACAAAAGCCCTCATTGTTCCAAAATTCTATTTACAAACAGTTTAAAATGTGATAAAATATTTTCAGTGTGAAATTTTGTCGTATTATGTAATAATAGGTAAGATTTCCGCAAAAACAAAATAATTTCATAATTGGAGGATTTCTTTATGAAACTCATCTACGGTGTCAAGGATAAGCCGAAGTTTGGTCAGGTTATCGTCTTTGCTATCCAGCAGCTCCTCGCTATTATGGCGGCTACTCTCGTGGTTCCTGTTATTATTAACAGTCAGACCGGCAGTGAAATGAGCTCCGTCGCAGCGCTCTTCGGCGCAGGTGTAGGTACTATAGTTTACCTGCTCTTCACCAAGTTCCGCAGCCCCGTTTTCCTCGGCTCGTCTTTCGCGTTTATCGGCTCTATGACCGCGGCTTTCGCAGGTGGCGTTTCGATGGCTCTCGGATATCTCGGACTTATCGTCGGTGCTATCCTTGCAGGTCTCGTTTACGTTGTGATCGCGATCATCGTTAAGTTCGCAGGCGTTAAGTGGATCAACAAGCTTATGCCCGCGGCTGTTATCGGCCCCACGGTTACCATCATCGGTCTTTCTCTCGCAGGAAACGCTATTGGCGATCTCCAGACTGCTCCCGCAGGCGGCGACTCCAAGATCGCTCTTATCTGCGGTCTCGTAACTCTTGCAGTTACTATCATCTGCTCGGTTTACGGCAAGAAGATGCTTAGACTTATCCCCTTTATTATGGGTATTCTTGCAGGATACGTCGTTGCCGTTATATTTACCGTTATCGGTACTGTTGCTGAAATTCCCGCACTTATGGTAATCAATTTCGCGCCCTTCAAGGCTCTCGTTGACGGCGGCGTAGGTCTTCACACCTTCATCACGGTTCCTAAATTCACCTTCGTTATGGCTATGGACGGTATCAGCGAGCTTTGCGGCTCTTACATCCTTACTCTCGTAGCAGCATACGTTCCCGTTGCTTTCGTAGTATTCGCAGAGCATCTTGCAGACCACAAAAACATATCCTCTATCATTGAGAGCGATCTTCTTGAGGATCCCGGTCTCCACAGAACGCTTCTCGGTGACGGCGTAGGCTCTATGGCAGGCGCGTTCTTCGGCGGAT
>JAZSJO010000128.1:0-12056 GCA_045534365.1 Eubacteriales bacterium | reverse complement strand
GCTGCTTCTCTCTCTTCTACGGTGTCAGCACAGATCATTTCACGGAATGCTGCAATTCTGTCAGCCTCGAAGAACATATGCTCGGTACGGCAAAGGCCGATACCCTCAACACCAAGCTCGCGGGCCTTCTTTGCGTCGGCAGGAGTGTCGGCGTTGGTTCTTACCTTCAGCTGGCGGAACTCATCAGCCCAGCCCATAATGGTGCCGAAGTTGCCGGAGATCTCAGCGTCAACGGTAGGAATGATACCGTCGTAGATGTTACCGGTAGAACCGTCGATAGAAATATAGTCGCCCTCAACGTAGGTCTTGCCTGCGAGAGTGAACTTCTTGTTCTCCTCGTCCATTGCGATGTCACCGCAACCCGAAACGCAGCACTTACCCATACCACGAGCAACGACTGCTGCGTGAGAGGTCATACCGCCACGAACGGTAAGGATACCCTGAGCTGCCTTCATACCCGTGATGTCCTCGGGAGAGGTCTCAAGACGAACGAGAACTACCTTCTTGCCTGCTGCCTTCCAAGCCTCTGCATCCTCTGCGGAGAATACTACCTGACCGCAAGCCGCACCGGGAGATGCGCCGAGACCGCGACCCATGGGCTTTGCAGCCTTGAGAGCCTTAGCGTCGAACTGGGGATGGAGAAGAGTGTCAAGGTTTCTGGGGTCGATCATAAGAACGGCCTCTTCCTTGGTCTTGTGGCCCTCAGCAACGAGGTCAACTGCGATCTGGAGAGCTGCGGGAGCAGTTCTCTTACCGTTTCTGGTCTGAAGCATGTAGAGCTTTTCGTTCTCAATGGTGAACTCCATATCCTGCATATCGTGATAGTGGTTCTCGAGGATCTCGCAAACCTTTACGAACTGCTCGAAGGCTGCAGGGAACTTGTTAGCCATTTCAGCGATGGGCATAGGAGTACGAACACCTGCAACAACGTCCTCACCCTGTGCGTTGGTAAGGAACTCACCCATGAGCTTCTTCTCACCGGTAGCGGGGTCACGAGTGAACGCAACGCCGGTTCCGCAGTTTTCGCCCATGTTACCGAATGCCATTGCCTGTACGTTTACAGCGGTACCCCAAGAGTAGGGAATATCGTTGTCGCGGCGGTAAACGTTTGCTCTGGGGTTATCCCAAGAACGGAATACTGCCTTAACTGCGCCAAGGAGCTGCTCCTTAGGATCGGTGGGGAAGTCGGTGCCGATCTTGGACTTGTACTCAGTTTTGAACTGATTTGCAAGCTCCTTGAGATCGTCAGCGGTGAGCTCGACGTCGAGCTTAACGCCCTTTTCTTCCTTCATCTTGTCGATGAGCTCCTCAAAGTACTTCTTACCTACCTCCATAACGACGTCGGAGTACATCTGGATAAATCTACGGTAGCAGTCGTAAGCCCAACGGGGATTGCCGGACTTCTTAGCCATAACTTCAACAACCTCTTCGTTAAGACCGAGGTTAAGGATAGTGTCCATCATACCGGGCATGGATGCACGAGCACCGGAACGAACGGAAACGAGAAGGGGATTTTCGAGATCACCGAACTTCTTGCCGGTAACTTCTTCCATCTTAACGATGTACTCCATGATCTCAGCCATGATCTCGTCGTTGATCTGTCTGCCGTCCTCATAGTACTGAGTGCAAGCCTCTGTGGAAATGGTGAAGCCCTGGGGAACGGGGAGACCGATATTGGTCATTTCAGCGAGGTTCGCGCCCTTACCGCCGAGGATCTCACGCATGTTTGCATTACCTTCTGTAAAGAGGTAACAATACTTCTTTGCCATTGGATTAGTCCTCCGTTTATAAAAAATATTTTTTTACTGCGTTCGGCTAAAATAAACATAGCGAGAGATGTGCGGAGCTTGTCCGTACATCCCATCCGTTTTTTTAGCGGAATATATTATAACATAATTTTTGTAATAATGGAAGAGCTTGCAGTAAAAAAGGTTTGTTTGTATTTGTAACTTTTGTGTGAACGACGGTGTTATTACACAAAAAGGTTTGACAAAAACGATTAATTGTAGTATAATTTATTGAAAGTTAATAAAAGAGCCGGTTTTATGCGTTTCGGAGGCTTCACACCCCCGTGTTGCGTAAAAGTGGCTGTTTCCGCGTTTTGAAGGAGGAATTTATGTCCAACATTTTTGATATTTTCAAAAAGATAGAAAAAGAGAGAGACGACAAGGCGCTCTCGCCCGTCACGCACCTTGTGGTAGGTCTCGGAAACCCCGGGGACAAGTATTTTTACACCCGTCATAACGCGGGATTTTTGGCGATGGATTATATTTCGCAGAAGTGCGGAGCGCAGGTCAACCGCTCGAAGTTCAAGGCTCTCGTGGGTGAGGCGACGATAGCGGGCAAGCGAGCTTTGCTTATGAAGCCGCAGACCTTTATGAACGCGTCGGGCGACGCGGTCATCGAGGCGGCGCAGTTCTACAAAATACCGATAGAGAATATAATCGTACTTTCCGACGACGTAAATCTCGACGTTGGTCGAATGAGAGTGCGCAAGAGCGGCTCTGACGGCGGACAGAAGGGACTTCGCTCGATAATCACGAGAATGGGAAGCGACAATTTCCCCAGAATCCGCTTTGGAGTTGGCAAAAAGCCGCATCCCGACTACGATATTGCGGATTGGGTGCTTGGAAATTTCTCTGACGAGGACGAAAAGGTGATCTTTGAATGCTTTTCGGTCGCTTACGAGGGCTTGGAGAAGCTTCTTATCGGAGACATCGACGGAGCTATGCAGGTCTGTAACGGAAAGAAATAAGATTTTCAAATTTTGATTTGTAGGTTTCTTTTTTATGTTCGTTTCTTTCCGCTGGTGGAAAGAAATGAACAAGAAAAGAAACTGATAAACAGCAATTTGCCAATAGTTGCACACTTGTTTTGGAGGCAAAAATGTCAAATATCCTAACAACACCTATACGCGCGGACAGGGAATACGGTCAGCTTTTGGAAACAGCTCGCAAGAACTTCCGAGATAAGCCTCTGCCGATCCTTGCAAGCGGACTCAGCGGAGGAGCGACCGACGCGCTTTGTATTTCTCTTTGCGAGGATACGAAGGAATGGCGAGGCTCTCCCACTCTCGCGATCTGCTCCGAGGAAAAGGAGTGCAGAAGGCTTGCCGACGATATGAACCGTTTTGGTCTGAGATCCGCGTTTTTCATGGGCAGAGACCTTACTTTCTATAATATAACCGCCTCCCATGAGTTTGAACATGAGAGGCTGAAGGTGTTATCGGGACTTCTTGACGGAGATTACGATTGCATAGTCACCACGCCCGACGTGGCTTTAGGATACACCATTCCTCCCGAAAGGCTTCGCTCAAGTCTTATTTCTCTTGACTTTGATACGAGGATCGAGCCCTCTGTCCTTGCCGAAAGGCTCGTCGGCGCGGGATACGCGAGAGTCGATATGGTAGAGGGCGCGGGACAGTTCGCTCTGCGCGGAGGAATAATCGACGTTTTCTCTCCCAACGGAGCATATATTGACGCTGACGGAGAGCTTCGTCGCGGAAGCTTTGCGCTTCGTATAGAGTTTTTTGACGACGAGATAGACCGTATGGGTATTTTTGATACCGATACGCAAAGAATGCTGACGAACGTAAGGCAGGCGTCCTTTTCACCCGCCCGTGAGATGCTGATGGACGGTGAGGCGAGGGCGAGAGTTGAGAAGGCAATAAAGGACAGATACAGGTCGCAGAAGGACGAGAAGATATGCTACGAGCTGACGAGAGAGCTTGCCGCGCTTTCGGGGGATCTTGCCGACGTTAATTTTATTGATAAATACATTTCGCTTATATATCCCGAAAAGTGCAGTCTTTTTGATTATTTTGAAGGCCGTACGCTCGTTTTTGTCCGCTCAAGCGCGGCGGTGAATGACAGGCTCAAGGCTGAAAAGTGGCACGAGGAGGAGAATATCAAGGAGCTTATCGAGGGCGGTACGCTTTCGCCCAAATACGCCGAGTTTTCAAAGAATGCGGCGGCTTTTGAGCTCTTTTGCGACGAAAACGTCACAATTCACGTGAATTCGCTTTCTTACGGTGTCAGCGATAAGCGGCTTTCGGGACTTTTCGGATTCCGTACCCGTCAGCCCGTCGTATATAACGATAAATTCAACCTTCTTTGCGAGGACCTCGTGAGCTATTTCCACGGCGGATATCGCGTTATATTGATGACCGAGAACGAGAACGCCGCGAAGAATATAGCGGGATTGCTTTCCGATACCGATTTCAAGACCGCGCTTATAAACGACGAGCAGACCGAGCTTGAAAAGAGTATAGTTTATATAACGTGGAAGCGGTCGATTGCGGGCTACGAGCTGATAACTCCGCGCATCGCCGTTATATCGACCGAGGGAGAGCGGGCGGCAGGCTCGCTTCGTCCCTCAAAGAGCGGTAAGACGAAAAAGAAGAGAAGCGACGCGCAGACCATCCTTTCCTACGCCGAGCTTGAGGTGGGAGATTACGTGGTACACGAGACCTACGGTATCGGTCGCTATCTCGGCATTGAAAAATTGAAGATAGACGGCGTGAGCCGCGACTATATAAGTATTCAGTACGCAGGCTCGGATAAGCTTTGTATGCCCGTTGAAAAGCTTGACCTCGTCTCGAAATATATCGGCGCGCATTCCGACGACGGTATGGTCAAGCTCTCGAAAATGGGCGGAGAGCAGTGGAAGAAGTCCACGAGTCGCGCAAAGGGAGCCGTGCGTGAGATGGCAAAGGATCTCATAAAGCTCTACGCCGAGAGAATGAGACGCCCCGGGTATTCCTTCGACGCCGACGACGAGATGCAGAGGAATTTTGAAAGCTCCTTTGAATACGACGAGACCGAATGTCAGCTCGACGCTATCGCCGACATAAAGCAGGATATGATGAGAGGCGCGCCTATGGACCGTCTTCTTTGCGGAGACGTGGGCTACGGTAAGACCGAGGTCGCTTTCCGCGCGGCTTACAAGGCGGTGCTTTCGGGAAAGCAGGTAGCGATACTCGTTCCCACCACTATTCTCGCGCTTCAGCACTATCAGACCGCGCAGAGCAGAATGAGAAATTTCGCGGTCAACGTTGATATGATATCGAGATTTCGCACGCCCAAGCAGATAGAGCAATCTCTGCGCCGACTTGAGAGAGGAGACACCGACATTATCGTTGGAACTCACAAGCTGCTCGGAAATAACGTCAAATTCAACGACCTCGGTCTGCTCATAGTCGACGAGGAGCAGAGATTTGGCGTGGCGCAAAAGGAAAAGCTCAAGCAGCTCGGCGGCAACATCGACGTGCTGACGCTGACGGCGACTCCTATCCCAAGAACGTTGAATATGGCGATGGGTGGAATCAGGGACATCTCGCTTCTTGACGAAGCACCCGGTGACAGACTTCCCGTGCAGACCTACGTTCTCGAATACGACGAGCTTATAATCCACGAGGCGATAAGAAGAGAGCTTCGCCGCGGCGGACAGGTATTTTATATACACAATTTCGTCGAGTCTATCGACAGAGTGGCTGCGCATATCGTAAACGAGATACCTGAGGCGAGAGTGACGGTAGCTCACGGAAAGATGGACAAGGAGGAGCTTGAGGACATCTGGAGCAGGATGCTCTCGGGCGAGATAGACGTTCTTGTATGCACAACCATAATCGAGACGGGCGTTGATATACCAAACGCTAACACGCTTATAGCCGACAGAGCCGATAGATTGGGGCTTTCCCAGCTTCATCAGCTGAGGGGACGCGTGGGACGCTCATCCCGCCGCGCTTACGCATATTTTACCTATCCCAAGGACAAAGGACTTACCGAGATAGCGCAAAAGAGGCTTGAGGCGATAAAGGAATACGCCTCCTTTGGCGCGGGCTTCAGAATAGCTCTGCGCGATATGGAGATACGAGGCGCGGGTAATATTTTAGGAGCTGAACAGCACGGTCACCTTGAGGCGATAGGCTACGATCTTTATATCAAGCTTCTCAACGACGCCGTCCTTGAGGAAAAGGGCGAAAAGCCCAAGGAAAAAGGAGAGTGCGTCATAAGCCTTGACCACGACGCCTTCATTCCCGAAAAATACGTGCGTTACCCGGGAATCAGAATGACGCTTTACAAGCGGATCGCCCTGATACGCAACAAATACGATGCAGACGATATTGCCGACGAGCTTGTCGACCGCTTCGGAGATATGCCGAATTCCGTAGACAATCTTCTCCGCATCGCGCTTATAAGAGCTCAGGCGCTGGAGCTTGGTATCAAGCAGATAACTCAGAGCGGAAGTGAGATCAGAATGTATCAGAACGAGCTTGATATTCCTATGTGGCAGGAGATGTCGTTTGAGGTAGGAGGCAGACTTCGCGTGGTAATGGGCGCAAACGGCGACAGCTACGTCAATATCCGATTGAAGAACGGGGAGAATTCGCTCGTCATAATTAACAGAATGTTTGAAAATTATCTTGAAACTGTACAAAATAAGGATAAAAATTCTGAAGATTTATGATGTATAATGAAAAAGTATAAAAATTAACCGAAGGGCTTGAATTAATGAAAAAGATAACTAAAGTCATGGCGTTTATGCTCGTCTTGTGTCTCGTTTCCGCCGCTCTTGCGTCTTGCGGAGCGGGTAAAAGCGAGACCGTAATGAGCATTGCCGACAAAACGCTTTCCCTCAATACCTACGAGTTTCTTCTTTCAAGAATGAAGGGAACTCTTTATTACTACGGCTTTGACGTAACGAACAACAGCTTCTGGAAGACCATCATATCGACCGACGGTATGACTTACGACGACTATTTTTCGACGTCGGTTCTCGAGCAGACGAGCAGATACGTGATAGCCGATCACCTCTTCGATCAGAATGATCTCGTCCTTACCGAAGAAAACGAGGAGAACGTTGATAAGATAATCGACGCGCTTATCGACACCGCAGGGTCTGAGACCGCGCTTAACGGTGAGCTTGGGGCGTTCGGATACAACTGTGATATGCTCCGCGAGCTTTATACTCTTGAGCTCAAGGTGAAGCTTCTCAAGGAGCATCTTTACGGAGAGAGCGGCGAGAAGATAGATCCTGACGTGAAGGAAGAGTATTTTGACGATAGCTACGTTGCGTTCGGACAGATATTTTTAGCGTCCTATTATTACGTTATTGATACCGACGATTTCGGAGATAACGTCTATTATACAGACGAGGAGCACACCGCTATCGCTTACGACACCGAAAACGGCAAGACGCAGAACGACGAGTTCGGTAAGACCATTACCGATATCTTCGGCAACGCGGTCTATTTTAACGGCGAGGGAAGAGTGGCTTACGATAAAGAGAGCGGAGTTTTGGGCTATCTTACCGACGAGAACGGAAACAAGGTAGTCGAGAATTACGACGCCGAGACTCTTGCCGAAATGTTTGACAGAGCGGGAAACTATGCCGAGGCGTGCGATGGAGATATCGATAAATTCCTTGAATACGCAAGTATATACGACGAGAGCGAGAGCGCGGGCGGCGTGACCTACCTTTATTGCAGTCCCGATTATTACGGCTCACAGAGTGACGCGGCGGCGTATCTTGACGAGATAGCCGAGGGGCTTATGCAGATGGAGGTCGGAGAATGTCGCGCGGCGCAATCGGCGTTTGGATTTCACGTTTTCTGTAAATTTGAAAACGAAGACGGCGCGTACGATTCGGAAGAGCATTCCGATAGCTTTTCGGATTTTTATGAAAACCTCATAAATAAGCTTTTCGACGAGGAGTGCGCGAAGCACGAGGGTGCGGTCGAAATAAACTACGACGCTCTCGGATCGGCTCCGACTATGTCGGAGGTCGGTGTTAATATTCTTTACTGATATAGAATAGGAACGGTCATATCTATGAAAAATAACGGAATTTCAAAAACAATAAGGCTTCTTTCGCTTCTGCTCGCGCTCGTTACGGCCATTACCTGCGCCGTTTCCTGCGATGGCGGGGATAAGATCGAGGTCGTTGATCCTATACTTGAGGCCGAAGGCAACGCGATCCCTCTTTCTTTTTACGAGCTGTTGCTTTCGCGCATAAAGGGAAATCTTGCGAGAAACAAGCTTGAGGTCAATTCGCCTGCCTTCTGGATAGAGCAGATAGAGGGCGGCGAGGTCAGCCGTGAAAAATATTTCAACGACTACGCGCTTGAAAGCTGCAGAAACTATCTCGCGGCGGCGATAATGTTTGACGAGGAGAGGATTAGGCTCTCGGATGAGACCTTGGCGTCTATTGAGGAGGAGATAGCCTTCTTTATCGCTTACGACGGCTTCGGTGAAGTTGAGAAATTCAATTCTATTATGGCAAAATACGGCTTTGACGCCGAATCTCTCAAGGATGCGTATATTCTTGAAGCAAAGTACGAGGCGCTTTTGTATTACCTTTACGGTGGCGGCGCTTTGATAGGGGACACAGTCAAGGAGCAATTTTACGAGGAGAATTACTACCGCTTCAAGCAGATACTCGTGTCGAATTTTTACTACGAATACGAGCGTGATTCGCAGGGAAATATAATATATTTCAACACCGAGAACGGCCAGCCGCTTTACGATAGCGAAAACGGCACCTTCGTTTATAACGAAAACGGCAACCGCGTGCGAGACAAATACGGCAACACTATATATTACGACGGTGATGGAGTTATCCTATACGATAAGGTGAACGGTCAGCCCTCCGTGGTGCTTGACGAAAACGGCGAGGGAGTGAAGCACTATTATTCCGCCGCTGAGATGGAAGAGAGAAGGACTGCCGCCGAGGAGATAGCAAGCACCGTGAAAAGCGGCAACTATTCTGCTTTTGAGGCAAAAATGTCCGATTGGACGATAGTTGAGGGCGCGGAGGACAGCTACCCCGACGGATACTATTTAAGTGAGCTTGAAAGCGGCGGATACGAGGACTATCTTGCCGATATCCTTGAGTGCCTTCAGTCTATGGAGGTTGGCGAGATAGCTATAGTTGAAAGCGAGTACGGCTATCATATCGTTATGAGATACGCCCTTGACAGAGGCAAGCATTCGGATTCGGCGTATTCCGAATGGTTCGCGGGATTCACAAGCTCTCTTATCGACAAGCTTTTCCTTGACAGATGCGCAGAATATTATGACGAAATAACGCTTAACGAGGACAATTTTGCGAAGGCAAGGTCGATAATAAAGGTAGGAACGAATTACGATTATTAATGATTAGCGTGATACTCTTTATCGGAGTATCACGCTAGTTTTATTCAACTGCGACGAGTTCTATTGCTTCGCAGTGATATTCGGCTTGCGTATAGTGATATTCGATACGCGAGCTTCGGTAATTTTTAACTTTTATAAAAAGTGCTTGATTTTTGTGAAGCGATAGTGTATAATTGACGGGAATTGTTAAGGTGTCCGTTTGCCTTACGGTAAGTTCCACCGAGAGATTCATAAAGGTTATCAAAGTTTTTTTTATTTTCGTTCTCCATTACAGTTCATTTTTATAAGCAAGTATTGTAATGGATTGCTTTGGTGTCTTTAATCAAGTCAGTAGTTGTCAAGAAAATAGGACAGAGAATTTTTATGTTCTCTGTCCTATTCCTGTTAGTAGAAAGTATACTGCTCTATTGCAGACACCCCTTCAATGTCTGTTTTTCATATGTAAAGTGTATTTTTTAGGATCGCTTTTTCTTTTTACTTGAAGCAAAGAAAGAGAAATATACGAATATCGCCGCCAGAGGAAAGAGCATTCCAACAAGCATTCCAAGCTTCATTCCGAATTGCTCGGGAGAAAGCGAGAGCCTTGTCGCCATATCTATAAGGGCTTGGTTTTTGAGTGCCGCATCGGTGACCACGCCGACGAGCTGAGGGGCTACCGAAGCTCCGAAATCTCCGCCCGACACCATAAACACGAATATCAATACTCCGCCTTGCGGAAAGCGGTCACTGGCAACGATAAGGCTTCCGGGCCACATCATCGAGACGAAGAAGCCCGTCAGCGCGCAGGCAAGAAGACCTATGAAGGAGATCGAGGATATCGCCGCTACGAGATAACAAAGCGTTGCGCCAACGGCTCCCCAAAGCAAGACCTTTTCGATGTTTTTGCCGATCTTTGCGTAGAGCGAGCGTCCGACGCCCAGCGTCAGAGCGAACATAGCCACGCCGAAGATATCACCCCATGTCTTATCAATGCCTGCGGCGCGCTCGAGGTATCCCGACGCCCATTGCGCCATAGTGACCTCCGCCGCGCCACCGAGAAAGATGCCGAGCACGCAGAGCCAAACACCCGAATTTTTAAGGAATCGCATAGCACCCGAGGCCTTTTCGGGGGTTGCCATTTCGGGAAGCTTGGCGCCGCTGAAGAATATTATAGCGCATATCGGAATTATAAGGAAGAAAAGGGTAAGATACTGCCAATTCTCTCTGCCGAACACAACGAAGAAAAGCGTTGCCACGAGTATCATCGCGACCGTACCCCAAGCGTAGATCGAATGGAGCTTGCTCATCTCACGGTCGGGATCCTTGGCGGGAAGCGCTGCGATAACGGGACTTATCAAGACCTCAACGAGACCGCTGCCCGCAGAGAAAAGCACCGTGCCTATCACCAAGCCCACGTATACGGAATCGGGGAAAAGGAAGGGGAACAACGCGTAAACGATTAGTCCCACGCAGGTGAATACGGGGGAGAGCTTCACCGATTTATGTATGTTGAATTTGTGAGAAAAAAACGAAAAAATAAGGTCGACGATAAGCTGTGTGCAGAAATTTATAAGCACGAGAAGTCCCAGAAGCGAATATGAGATCCCGTACATAGTGCGGAAGGTAAGAAAAAGCAGAGGTGAAAGATTGCCCACCACGCTCATCGAAATATTAGAGGCGTAACAGCCAAGCTTAACTTTCAAAACGTTGTTTTTAGTCATAAGGTCTCCTGAATAGTGTTATTTATATGAAAAATATTTCATAATAATGTTTTGCGTGTTTATTATATCATAAAGACAAGCCAGCTTGTCGGTGGCGAAGGCATTATGATATCAATAAACACTACCTCTGGCATATCTGACGCCGTAAGGCATCGTCAAATATATCTTTAACGAGATACACTTTTCGATCAGATATATCTTTAACGAGATATACTTTTCGATCAGATATATTTGATCGTGTTTATTATACCACAAATCAGAAAAAAGTCAATCTATTTTCGGCAAGAAGATAATAAATTTATGTTAACGATTTTTTCATGTAAATAAATGCGAAAAATTTTCAGATTTCTATTGTAAAATAAAAATTATTATAATATGCTTAATCAAACGCGAAGGGATTTTGCGTAAGCTTTGAATTAAACGGAGGACGACGTTATGTAAAAAAGCAAATCTGCCCCTTGAGCATCATTACAGACTTGAGACTGCGGGTACCCCCGCTGCATCGAGGTCGCAAAGAGAGCGATGATCCTTGGCAGACCGTTGATAGGCGAGAGAGTATGGGACGTTCAGAGATGCGTTGACGCGCTGACTAAATATTTTTCCAATCTCGTTGATCTTGATAAGATATTTTTTATGGGTAACTCGGGCGGCGATACTCTCAACGACTTCCTTGATTGGACGGTTAAGCCCGTAGCTTCCTATAAGTTTGCAGAGGTTGCAAAGGATATGCGCGCGCATTGACGCTTACGGAAAGGCGCACCTTGTTCAATGGAAGAAAGAGAACGAGCGCTTGGGATTTGAGGCGCTTGACTTCGTATCGGCGGTATCATTCGCCGTGTGCAGACGGTTCGTCAGCCATTCTCGAATATTGCGATGGCAAAGTCGACCGCACCGAGCCCCCTTGCCGGGAGCTTCTGGCGTATAAGGACAAGGATAGCAGCTGGGTATATATCGACGCGCTCTCCGGCATGACTGCAAATACCAAGTGATAATTGAACAAACAAAAAACGGAAAAGCTGAGGCTTTTCCGTTTTTGAGTTTTTTTGATTTATCGAATTGTTTTTACTAACTTTTCTTGTCACCAGCGACAATGAAAACAGCCTGCGCTTCGCTTCGGCACGCAAATGCAAGCATTTGCTGTTACAAAACAAACGAGTCTTAAGAGGAGAAGAAGGCTCCGCGATTGGAAGACTACGCTATC
>JAZSJO010000039.1:0-5627 GCA_045534365.1 Eubacteriales bacterium | reverse complement strand
CGCTGCTGCTCACCACCGGAGATCTCGTTGGGGAAAGATGCGTGTTTTTCGGCAAGGTTTACGGTGTTAAGGATAGCGGGCACACGTCGTTTGATCATTTTCTTTGGTGTACCTACTGCACGCATAGCAAATGCCACGTTTTCGTAAACAGTCATGTTGGGGAGAAGGCGGAAATCCTGGAACACAACGCCGAGCTGACGTCTGTAGTGGGGAATCTTTCTTCTTGGGGTTGTGGAAAGATTATACTTGCCGACGATAATATTACCTGACGTTGCCTTTTCTTCGCAAAGGAGCAGCTTCATAAGAGTGCTTTTACCTGCACCTGAGTGACCTACGATGAAAACAAACTCACCGTCGTCGATGTGCAGATTGATGCCCTTAAGCGCAACTGTACCGTTGGGATAGGATTTTTTGACGTTTCTGAACTCAATCATAAATTCACCATTTACCGCAAAAATGCGTTTTTTCAATACGGATGGACATTAACTTGGATTGTTTTGCCGAAAGGTGCGAATAAAAATGTCAAAAACAGCATGATAAGTTAAACAAAGACTTACGGCAATTCAAAACAGAACAGGGAGAGCTCGTGTCGGCAATCGCTGATAAGCGAGCGCAACGAGGATGCCATCCCTGCAGTGTCAATACAGAATATTTAATTGGGAGTATCCTCGGCAGACTGTCAGAACTTGACAGGCTTGGAAACAAGATATCTCTTAACCATAAGAGCAACCTTGAATGTGATAGCGTGGTCAAACTCACGAAGATCAAGACCTGTGAGCTTACGGATCTTTTCAAGTCTGTAAACGAGAGTGTTTCTGTGAACGAACAACTTTCTTGAAGTCTCGGATACGTTGAGGTTGTTCCCAAAGAATGCCTGAATGGTCATAAGAGTCTCGCGGTCGAGCGACTCAAGGCTTCCCTTCTTGAATACTTCCTGAAGGAACATATCGCAAAGAGTGGTAGGAAGCTGATAGATAAGTCTGCCGATACCGAGATTCTCGTAGCTGATTATATTCTTTTCAGTCTCAAATACCTTTCCGACGTCAAGAGCAACCTGAGCCTCCTTGTACGCGCGAGCCAAGTCCTTGAGGTTATCAACTACGGTAGAGATACCGATATTTACCTTGGTGTAGAACTCGGAGGTAAGAGTATCAGAGATATTGGTAGCTATCTTTTCGATATCCTTGATGTCAGCGTCGTGCTTTACGTCCTTAACGAGAACGACGTCGTGCTCGCCAACGCTGATAACGTAATCCTTCGTTTTATCGGGGAACATATTCTGAAGCATCTCGAAGGGCATAACGTCGGTCTTACCAAAGAACTTGATAAGGAAGTCTATTCTGCTCTCCTCGGAGCTGAAGTGAAGCTCCTTGGACTTGATATAGATATCGCTGGGAAGTATGTTGTCGAGTATTATGTTCTTGATAAAGAGACCCTTATCGTACTTTTCGTCGTAAAGGTTCTTTATGTTGCAAAGAGAGACCGCCAAGAGCTTTGACATCTTCTCCGCCATCTTGTCCTCGCCCTCCATGAATACTATGTACTCATTTTTTGCTCCGACGGTGATGGGACGGTAGGTATAACCACCCGATACCGCGATGTCCGCGGAATAGGTAAGCTCGTCGCGAATTCCCTGCTTGATCTCGCCTATCTTAACAAGCTCCGAGCAAGCGATGACAACTCCGTTTTCATCAATAACACCGATTACGCGGTCGACCGCCGCCTTCATCTGATGAATTACATTCTGAAACAATCTGTTAGCCATTTTTAACCCCTTTTGTGTTTATTATCCTTTAAAATTATTAATTATCGCCATTGGCGTTATAATTCAAATTCGTATACGAGGCAGGACAAAACGAAGCTTGAAGCCGTCTCGGTCCTGAGTATTCTTTTTCCAAGACCAACGATCAGCATTCCCGCCTGCCTTGCCTTCTCGACCTCGGCAAGAGAAAATCCGCCCTCGCTTCCTATCACGACGGAGACCGACGGGCAATACCCCTCGGCAAATCGCGCTCTTTCACTTGCCAAAGCTTCCTTCATCGAAAGCGTTTCGTCGCCCTCGTAGCAAAAAAGCTTAATATCCGCATCAGACGCTTCCTTAAGCATCTCGCCAAAGCTTACCGTCGGGAAGACCTCGGGAACGAGTCCTCTGCCCGATTGTTTTGCCGCTTCAAGAGCGATCTTATTGCGGCGGCGGAGCTTATTTTCCTCGTCGCCCTTTTCTTTAGCGATACATCTCTCGCTATTGAAGGTGGTAATCGACGACACGCCGCACTCTACTGATTTTTGCATCAGGGAATCGAGCTTCTCTCCTTTTGGAAGAGCCTGATAAAGCCTTGCCTCGAAAGGTGGCTCGGTATCGCACGCAGTCACTTCGTCAATTCTTGCCAGAACTCTGTCGGGCAGAAATTCGACGAGCGCGCAGGAATACTCATTCTTCTGCATATCACAGACGGTTATTTTCTCCCCCGTCGCCATACGAAGCGAGCGCGAGATGTGATGAGCGTCGTCACCCAAAATGGTTACGATACCGTCATCTATCTGTTCCTTTCTCACAAAAAAACGAGGCATACAAAATCTCCGAAAATCTTTTGTCTAAAATAGAAAAACTATTATCTTTTTGCACAAATATTCCGTGCGGATCTCCGCTTCAAAATAAACATTTTTTCAGCATTGTAAAATATTATACAACAATATGACCAATTTGTCAACCACTTTTTTGTAAAAAATCACATTTATATTCGCATAATTTACAATTTATTATTAATTTAATCGTGTATAAGTGACATAACGAACAAAGTTGATAATTTTGACGGACTAAAAAATGCACAAAAGCCTTATATTTCATAAATATTTTGCTTCATTTATACAAAATCATTGATTTTTCAGAACGATTATGTTACAATATTAATATATAATACGTATATTAACATACAGACTTGGAGATCATTATGGAAATCAATGAAAAAACGAAAAAGATCCTTTCCGCCTGTGACCACACTCTTCTCTCTCAGACGGCAAAATGGGAGGATATACGCGCCATCTGTGACGACGGACTTCGATTCGGCACGGCTTCGGTCTGCATCCCTCCCGCATTCGTCAAGAGAGCGCGCGACTACGTGGGCGACCGTCTCGCTATCTGCACGGTCATTGGCTTCCCAAACGGCTATAACACGACTGCCGTAAAGGTATTTGAGACTCGCGACGCAATCGAGAACGGTGCCGACGAAATAGATATGGTCATAAATATCGGTGAGCTTAAGGCGAGAAATTTCGCGTATCTTCTCGACGAGATAACGCAGATCAAGGCGGCGTGTCAGGGCAAGATACTAAAGGTCATTATCGAGACCTGCCTGCTCTCCGACACCGAAAAGACCGAAATGTGTCGCGTGGTAAGCCTTGCGGGTGCTGATTTCATCAAAACTTCCACGGGATTTTCGACCGCGGGCGCGACGAGGGCCGACGTGAAGCTTATGCGTGAGCATAGCGATCCCAATGTAAAGGTCAAGGCGGCGGGCGGCATCGCAAGTCTTGAGGACGCGCAGGAATTTCTCGATCTCGGCGCAGACCGTCTCGGCACGAGCCGCGTGGTGAAGGCTGTAAAATCGGAAAACGGAAGCGGATATTGATCTAAAAGGATAAAAAATGAAAAAAAGAGTATTTTTGATCGTTCTTGACAGCTTCGGAATAGGCGAACTGCCCGACGCGGCAGATTTTGGTGATTCGGGAAGCCACACTCTGCGCTCCGTCGCTTCGTGTGAGGATTTCAACTGTCCAAACCTCGCCAGACTCGGGCTTTTCAATATTGAAGGCTGTCAGGTAGCGGGATATCTGCCCCAGGAGAACAATCTCGCCGCTTACGGCAGAATGAGCGAGCTTTCGAAGGGCAAGGACACAACCACGGGGCATTGGGAAATAGCGGGACTTATCTCGAATTCTCCCCTTCCCACCTATCCCGACGGTTTTCCCGACGAAATAATCAAAGAATTTGAGGAAAGATGCGGAAGGAGCGTTCTCTGTAACAAGCCATATTCGGGAACAGAGGTCATCAAGGATTTCGGCGAGGAGCATCTGCGCACGGGAGCGCTTATAGTCTACACCTCGGCGGATTCGGTCTTTCAGATAGCCGCTCACGAGGATATAGTTCCCTTGAGTAAGCTTTACCGCTATTGCGAGATAGCGCGAGAGCTACTTGTGGGTGAGCATGGAGTCGGCAGAGTCATCGCGCGCCCTTTCGGAGAAAAATACCCCTTCGCGCGCACGGCGGGCAGACACGATTATTCTATCACTCCTCACGGCGAGACTATGCTCGACAAGCTTTCTGCTAAAGGATTGGAAACAATATCCGTAGGAAAGATAAGCGACATTTTTGCTGGCAGAGGCATCAGCGAAAGCCACCCGACGAAAAGCAATTCCGAGGGTATGGATATAACTCTTTCTCTGCAGAAAAGGGATTTCAAGGGACTTTGCTTCGTAAATTTAGTTGATTTCGACTCGCTCTACGGTCACAGAAACGACTCCCGCGGCTACGCCCGCGCTCTGACCGAATTTGACAAACGTCTCGGAGAATTTTTGCAAAATTTGAGAGCCGACGATCTGCTAATCATCACCGCCGACCACGGCTGTGATCCCGCGACAAAATCTACCGACCACTCTCGTGAATACGCGCCGCTTTTAGTCTTTGGAAACGGCGTGTCTCCCGTGAATATCGGAACAAAGGAAAGCTTCGCCTTCGTCAGCGAGATAGTGCTTCGAGCGTTGGGATTATAATTACAGAAAAAGGATGTCAGACGACATCCTTTTCTGTTTGTTATAAGATAGAGTCAATAATTTCAAATTTTAATTTGTTAATTACTTTCTTCCAACAATAGTAATGTTGACAGGCTCGATACCCGTGTACTCGTAAACCACGGTGTTTATCTGCGCGAGCTGTGCGCTCGTAAGCTCACCGTCGCACTTTACGACGATACTTGCCGTGTCGCCGTTAATTACCGCGACGCATTGCTCAAAGCCCTTGGACACGATGACCGACTCGATATCGGATTCCTGCTGCATCTCAACAGAGATCTGCTTGATCTCGGCTACTGCCTCCGCCTTGACCTCGTCGGTGGCGGAATCGTTGTCTACTACCGCGTTAAGCACCTCGAGAGCCTCGTCTCTTGCTCTCTGACGGCTTACCTGAACGGTTGCAAAATAGCTGTCGGAGGTGTTTGTGGAGTCGGTCTCGCCCTCGTCGCTCGTGGGATTCTTGGAATTGTCAAGCTCGCCTGCCATACCCGTGCTTCCGCTATACGTATATCCGTCTCCGTCGTTCTCCGCAAAAAATACCCAGTTGAGCCATACCGCCGCGCCGATAAGCACTACCGCGCAAACGATTATAAGGTTTCTCTTGCCTGACTTTGTGAAAAATTCCTTGACCGATTTGATCTTGTCATTGATTGCCATATTTCTGTCCTCCAGTGTTTTTTAAGTAGTAATCCTACGCTACAGTATATTTGCGCTTTCCCGATTATATGCAGGATTTTTGATTTTGACATAAAACTTTCAGAAAATTATTTTCCCTCGGTCACGTGTACCCTTGTCAGCGAAAGACCGTATGCCGATGACAAAAGAGCCGCTATCTCATT
>JAZSJO010000153.1:0-10354 GCA_045534365.1 Eubacteriales bacterium | reverse complement strand
CGATTTTTTTGTTTTTTTGAGTTAATTTACAAAAAGTTTTATAATTTTAGCAGAATTGACTTGAAACATTGTTTTAAATATTATATAATATATAATAGCGGTATGTCGCTAAAAATGAAATCGGAGGCAAGATTTGAATATTTCCGAATATCTTATCAAGAAGTTTAAAGATAAAAAATGCGACCTTTTGGGCTATGGCAGATCGAATAAGCCGCTTGCGGATATTCTTTTGTCTGCAGGAGCACGGGTAACCTTCAGGGACAAAAACGAAGGCGTGCTTTCCGATGATGGCGCGATCGAATTTATGAAAAAGGGCGTAGGATTTTGCGTGGGAGAGAGCTATCTTGACTCTCTTGACGGAGATTTTATCTTCCGCACGCCTGCGATCCGCCCCAATCTTCCCGAGATATCCGCCGCTGTCGGAAACGGCGCCGTCCTGACGAGCGAGATGGAGCTTTTCTTTGAGGTCTGTCCCGCGACAATCATCGGCATCACGGGCTCCGATGGTAAGACTACGACTACCACGCTCACCCACCTTTTTTTGGAGAAGGAGGGAGAGAAAAGGGGATTTAAAGCATTCGTCGGCGGAAATATCGGCGCGCCGCTTCTGCCTTTTGTAGGTGAGATGACCGAAAAGGACTTCGCCATAGTAGAGCTTTCAAGCTTTCAGCTTCAGACCGCGTCAAGATCGCCAAAGAGAGCGGTCATTACCAATATAACGCCGAATCATCTGAATTGGCATACCGATATGGACGAATACGTAACCGCAAAGCGCAATATCTGCCGCCATAGCGGAGTAGAGATGCTCGTTACCAACGCCGAGAATGAGGTGACGCGGGATATAGCTGAAAATTCCGATCTTCCTATAACGTATTTTTCGTCGGCGAAAGGCTCTTATGCGGAGATCGTGCCGCCTCTCAAGAAAAATTGCTCGGCGGTCTATGCCGATAACGGCGTGATATATTTCGACAACGGCGAGAAGCGGGAGGAGATAGTCGCGGAGTCCGATATTCTTCTGCCGGGCGTACATAATATTGAAAATTATATGACCGCCATAGCGGTGACGTACCCATTCGTTTCAAAAGAGACCGTGACAGATGTGGCAAAGACCTTCGGCGGCGTCCCTCACAGACTTGAATTGGTTCGCGAGACGCGAGGAGTTAAATATTACAACAGCTCCATCGATTCGAGCCCCACGAGAACGGCGGCGGCTCTGCGCGCTCTTGACAAAGCTCCAATTATTATATGCGGAGGCTCGGAAAAGAATATTCCATACGATACTCTGGCTCTCGACCTTTGCACGAAAGTAAAGTCGGTGGTGCTGACGGGACAGTCGGCGCAAAATATATTTGCCGCCCTGAAGGCGTGTCCCGAATATTATCCCGAGAGGATCTCGGTGGAGCATATCCCCGATTTTTACGAGGCGGTAACGCGCGCGGCTTCGATCGCCGATGAGGGCGATATAGTTCTGCTGTCTCCCGCCTGCGCAAGCTTCGACAGATTCAAGGATTTCGAGGAGAGAGGGAATTATTTTAAGGAAATAGTCGCGGCATTGAAATGACAACGCGCAATAATAGAATTCATAAAAAAGGAAAAAACAAAAATGCAATTTTCACAGAGAATAAACGAGATAGCTACGGCGGCGGAAAGAGAGCTTGCGCCTATTTTTGCGAAAATAGACGAGGTCTCGTTTGAAAACACGAACAAAATAATGGACGCCTTCAGAGAGCATCGAGTAGCGGCGACCAATTTTGACACTACCTCGGGCTACGGCTACGACGACAGAGGCCGCGACGTGCTTGACAGAATTTGGGCAGACGTTATGGGTTGTGAGGCGGCTTTCGTGCGTCACAATATCGTCAACGGCACGCAGGCGCTCACGATAGGACTTTTCGGTCTTCTCCGTCCCGACGATCTTATGTGCTCGGTGGCGGGAAAGCCATACGATACGCTTGAGGAGGTCATAGGAATACAGGGCGAGGCAGGTAACGGCTCGCTTGCCGATTTCGGC
The DNA here is from genome assembly GCA_045534365.1 of Eubacteriales bacterium. GTDB lineage: Bacteria > Bacillota > Clostridia > Oscillospirales > CAG-272 > SVTX01. Next base: position 8,343 of record JAZSJO010000153.1, on the reverse strand, counting down.
GTCAGATACAAGCAGATAGAGCTGACGGAGGACGGCAATTTTGACCTCGACGCTATAGGCGATACCCTGAAAAGTGAGATCGCGATCGGAAAGCCCGTGAAGGTCATCTTCATTCAGCGATCAAAGGGATATCTTAACCGAAAGACCTTGTCTGTCGCCGAGATAAACTCGCTTTATAAATTCGTAAAGAGCATCTCTCCCGAAACCTACGTGGTGGTGGATAACTGCTACGGCGAGTTTACCGAGAAAGAAGAGCCTTGCGTAGATATGCTTATAGGCTCGCTTATCAAGAATCCCGGCGGCGGTATGGCGGAAACGGGCGGCTATATAGCAGGCTCGGCTCGCGCCGTGGAGCTTGCCTCCTACAGATTGACGAGCGTTGGCTGCGGTCTTGAGGTCGGAGCAACCATAGGTCAGACGAAGAATATGTATAAGGGACTTTTCTATGCGCCTCATACCACGGCGCAGGCGCTGAAGACCGCTCGCCTTGCGGCGTACGTTTTCGGTGAGATGGGATATAACGTCTCGCCCAAGTGGGACGAAGCGCGTTCCGATATCATACAGACGGTCATTACAGGAGAAGCCGACCTGCTCTGCGCATTCTGCAGGGGAATTCAGAAGGGCTCTCCCGTGGATTCCTTCGTCACGCCCGAGCCTTGGGCGATGCCGGGATATACCGATCAGGTCATAATGGCGGCGGGCGCCTTCGTTCAAGGCGCGTCTATCGAGCTCTCTGCCGACGGACCTATGAGACCTCCTTACACCGTATTCTTCCAGGGTGGATTGACCTATGAGAGCGGAAAGATCGGAATATTGTCGGCGGCTGAAGAAATGCTTAAATATCAGCAGAATTGATTTGGAGAAGAAAATGTTGAAAAATTTGATCAAAATAATTGCGGCTTTGCTTATAGCAATATTGCTTATTTCGTCTATGGCGGCTTGTTCAAAGAGCGATATCCCAGACGGATATCAGCTCGTTGTCTGCGAGGGAGATAGCTTCCGCCTTTACGTACCTACTCAGGGCTGGATGCCCAATACCACAAGCGGCGTTACGGGCGCGTATTTTTCCGTGACCGAGAACATCTCGATAAACGTGTACGTTGCCGATGACGCGGGAGATATGACCGTTGAGGAGTATTGGGAATATTGCAACGCGAAATACGCGGAGACGCTTGAGGAGTATTCTTCAAACGAAAAAGCAGAGAAGTGTGCGCTTGGCGGCCGCCCCGCGCAGAAGAATATCTACAGCGCGAAAATGACCGTCATTGACGGAGACGAGGTCAGGACCAACACCTTTAAATTCATGCAGATAACCGCGCAATATGAGGGAGAGACCTATCTTCTCGTCTACTGCGCGCCCGAGGAGCATTTTGATTCCTACAGAGAGGTATTTGAGGGAAATGCCGACGGCGAGGGAGTGATACCCTATTTTACCTTTGCTTCCCCTTACGAGAGCGAGGAGGAAAGGAAATACTCCGATAAGGAAGATATCCCCGACGGAATGAAGCTGATATCGACCGACGAGGTAGGCTACCGCTTTTTCGTGCCCGAAAATTGGATAGTGAACGGAAGAGCCGATTTCCCCGCGGCGTATTATTCCGACAGCGACAGCTCAAACGTCAGCCTTCAGGTCTATATGCTGAATCTTGAGAGCGACGATTCTCTCAATACCCCCGAAAAGTATTTTGAGACCTGTTGCGAAAGATACGAGGACGTTTTCGACGCCTTTACGCTTGACGGCGAAGAAGATATCGAAATGGCGGGAGCTAAAGCGAAGCAGTATATCTATACTATTGAAACGGGCGGCGTTGAATACAAGCAGCTTCAGGCGATCGTATTCAGAGGCGCGTATTACGTTCTGACGTATACGTCGTCGCCAGAGACCTTTGACTCTCATCTTGACGATATCGAAAAGATGATAGAGAATTTTAAAATGAGATAGCTTATAAAGGAGACGGGAGAGGACGAAAGTCCTTTCTCGGTTATATACAATGATTTATCTGGATAACAGCGCGACTACCGAGATCTCCGCCGCGGCAAAGAGAAAAATGATAGAAGCCATAGAGGTTTACGGCAATCCCTCGTCCCGTCACGGTATGGGACTTGATGCCAGAAGACTTATCGACCGCGCGCGCGAGCAGGTCGGAGCGGCGCTTGGAGCGCCGAGGATATCTGCCGAGAATCTCGTGTTTACCTCTTGCGGAAGCGAAGCCAATAATATGGCGATACTCGGAAGCGTCTATTCAAAGGAAAAAAGGCGCAGAAACAAGATAATAACCACGAACAGTGAGCATCCGTCGGTGGAAAACGTTATGCGTAGGCTTGAAAAGGACGGTTTTGAGATAATCAGACTTTCAACGCGCGGAGGCATTATCGACGAGGGCGAATTTTCAGCGGCGCTTGACGACGGCGTGGCTCTGGTGTCGCTCATGCTCGTGAACAACGAGACGGGAGCGGTCTATGACCTCAAAAAGCTCTTCGCGGCGGTGAAGAGAAGCTGTCCCGAGGCGGTGACGCATTGCGACGCGGTACAGGGATTTTTGAAGGTGCCGTTTACCGCCAAGAATCTCGGAGCAGACCTTATAAGCGTAAGCGCGCATAAAATACACGGGCCTAAGGGGATCGGCGCGCTCTATATCAGCCCCGATATAATTAAAATGAAAAAAATGATCCCGTATATTATCGGTGGCGGTCAGGAGGGCGGATATCGCTCGGGTACGGAGAATATCGTCGGCATCGTCGGCTTTGGCGAGGCGGCGGAGGAGGCAAGAGCGAATTTTGCCGAGAGCTCGGCAAAAATGACGGCTCTGCGTGACCTTTGCGCCGAAAAAGCGGCCGAAGCTGGCGCAAGAGTCAATATACCCGAGGGCGCGCGTGCTCCTCACGTGCTCTCGCTCACTCTTCCGCGTATAAAGAGCGAGACTATGTTGAATTTTCTTTCCGCAAAAGGCTTTTGCGTGTCGGCAGGCTCGGCTTGTTCGTCGCATTCAAGGCATATTTCCTCGTCTCTCGTAGGCTTTGGACTTACAGACGCGGAGGCGGACTCGACTATCCGCGTAAGCTTCAGCGAATACAACTCCGAGGACGAGATAGTGGCGTTTTGCAGAGCGCTCGGTGAGGGAATAGATAGCCTTGTAAGGATAAAAAGATAATATCGGAGGATACTGTTATGAATGAAGCGTTAAATAGCAGATGCAGACTTTTTGTAGAAAACAGAGACGCTTTCAAGGCGGCTTTCCCGTGGGAAAATTCTTACTTTTATCCTGTTTGCGCGGCGTTGTTTACCGATACGGGCAGACTTGCCGAGGTTGAAAAAATGAAGGCGACTCGCGCTCTTCTTAAAGAGAGCGTAAGCGTTTTTTCAAATTTCCGCGGCGTATCGGAGATCTGTCTTGTGACTATGCTTTCTCTTGACGATTCGCCAAAGGACAGACTTGAAAAGGCTTTGACGGTCTATACGGCGCTTAAGGAGCGATTTTTCGGCTCGGAATATCTGCCTATCGCGTCGATGATACTTTCGCGCGCGGTGGAAAGCGACCGATATAGCGAGATATGCGAGAGAACGCGCCGCATCTACGACCTTATGAAGAGCGAGCATCCCTTTCTCACCTCAAGCGAGGATAGCGTTTTCGCGGCTATGCTTGCCTTGTCGGAAAAGAGTGACGGGGATATTTTGCGCGAGTGCGAGACCTGCTACTCTTTGCTGAAGGAAAGATTTTTCGACAGTAACGCGGTGCAATCGCTTTCGCACGTCCTTGCTCTGTCCGACGACGGAATGAGAACGGCAAGTGATAAGTGCCGAGATACTATAAGGCTTTTCGACATTTTGAAGGAGCGCGGCTACAAGTACGGAACGGGCTACGAGCTTGCCACTCTGGGTGTGCTTACGATGCTGCCTTGCGGACTCGACGAGGTTGTAAGAGAGCTTATAGACGTTGCCGACTTTTTGAAGACGCAAAAGGGCTACGGATTTTTCGGGCTTGGCAGAGTCCAGAGGCTTATGCACGCGGGAATGATAGTTACGAGCGAACAGCTTGGCGGTGACGACGCTATGAAGGGTGCGGCTATAGGCAGTAATCTGTCGCTGATAGCGGCTCAGCAGGCGGCGACCTGCGCGGCTATCGCGGCGTCCGTAGCGGCGGCAAACGCGGCGTCCCACAGCAGCTGATCTGATATAAAATATAATAATGAAAAGAATTTTTAATAACAAGATATTTAAAATATGTATTGGTATAATTCTCTGCGTGGCTTTTCTCGTTGCGGCGGCGGTACTGGCGATAAACGCGCGCGTGGTAAACGGTACGGAGGATAATATAATATCCTCGGAGGAAGCCGATAAGCTTGCGGACGTTGATTGCATCATAGTGCTTGGTTGTCTTGTCAAGAGCGACGGCACGCCAAGCGATATGCTCGCCGACCGATTGAGAAGGGGAGTGGAGCTTTACGAGAGCGGTGCTGCACCAAAGCTTCTTATGAGCGGAGATCACGGGCAGATAGAATACGACGAGGTTTCGGCTATGAAGAGCTACGCCACGGAGAGCGGTATTCCGTCAAGCGACGTTTTCTGCGATCACGCGGGCTTTTCCACATACGAAAGCTTATATCGCGCAAAGGAGATATTCGGCGCGGACAAAATAATCATCGTAACGCAGGAATATCATCTTTATCGCGCTCTTTACATAGCGGAGCGATTGGGAATAGAGGCGTACGGAGTTGCGGCTGATTATCGGAGCTATAGCGGTCAGGTGGTGCGTGACGTAAGAGAGATATTGGCGAGAAACAAGGACTTTATAACTTCTCTCCTTAAGCCCGAGCCTACCTATCTCGGAGAACCTATTGACGTGAGCGGAGACGGTGACGTGACGAATTAAGTCGACTTTTGCGACGAAAAACCTTGCTTTCTTTACCGTTCTTAACCGTTACGGAAAAATTATTCTTGACACGGTATGACTTTTGTTATAAAATAAAAAAGCGTTATCGCCTTTTTTAGATTGGAGACGAATATTCCAACGTTAAATACTCAAAAGATCAGAACGAAGCGCAAAAATCTTTTCCTTCGCGTGTCCTCTTTGTAAGAAGGGCGAGAAGATCGACGCGCTCGTCAACAGCTTTGGATTTTCAAAGCTTTGGTAAAATATGCAAAAAAGCCGATTTTTCGGCTTTTTCTTTTTGCAATAATTTCAAATTTTGATTTGTTGAAATCTTTGAATTTACGAAAATCTGTAGGGGCGATTCACTCTTCGCCCGTTTCGTAGGTTTCAAATCGTTTGTTTCGCGGGACGGCACCCTCTACGTCCCGTATACGAACGCCTGAATTTTTGCAACGGCGGGAGCAAGCCCCCGCCCTACAACAAAGTGCATCTCACCGTTAAACTGCTATTTATCAAATTACAACAAAAGATTACAAAAAACTTGATTTTTGTCAAAAAAAGAGTTATAATGAATCTATATTAACTAATAAGGAGAGTTTTTATGGAATTTAACGTAAACAGCCCGATATTGTTCGTAATAGTCGGCGCTATTATCGCTCTGGTGCTCGGACAGTCGGTATTTTTCCTCGTCCGCGCTATGAAAAGAGCAAAGGAGCTTGGAATAGCTTCGTCTACCGTTAAAAAGACGATCTCGTCAGCCGCCGTATTTACGATAGCGCCCGCTATCGCGATCCTTGTGGGAGTGGTCGCGCTTTCGAAAAGCCTTGGTATACCGCTTCCGTGGCTTCGATTGTCGGTCATCGGCTCGATAACCTACGAAACTGTCGCCGCGGGAAACGTGCTTGAGGCGGCGGAAATGACCGCGGGCACTACCATAACCGATCCTTCTATGTTCATTACCGTGGCTTGGGTAATGACAGTCGGTATCGCTGCGGGACTTATTTTAGTGCCCTTCGTAACAAAGAAGATACAGTCGGGAATGCTGAAGATGGGCATGAAGGATAAGAAGTGGGGAGAGACATTCAATAACGCTATGTTTTTGGGTATGATATCTGCCTTTCTCGGTTACGTTTTCTGTGACGTTGACAGACTCTGGAAGGCAGTTGACGGAGTTGTAACCGTTGTTAAAGACGGCGAAACGCTTACATATTCAAGCACCTCGGGACTTATCCCCGTGTGCGTTATGGCGGTATCTGCAGTCGTTATGGCAATCTGCGGTCTTACGGCAACAAAGCTCAAGATACGCTGGCTTACCGATTACGCTCTTCCTATGAGCCTTATCATAGGAATGGCGTCCGCTATCCCTTTTACTATGCTTTTGGGAGGTTGAATGTATGAATAAGACGAATCGTACTTATATGGACAGCGTCCATTCAAACGGACGTATATGGGGAATAATCGTTGCCGTGGTGCTTCTTGCCTTTCCCGTCGCGCTTTCTCTCATTTATAAGGTAGCGCCCGATTACGACGTGCTTCTGAAGGGCATATTTGCCACCGCTCCTATGTATTGGGCGGTTGGTATCGTCGAGATATTTACCTACGTTCCCATGCTCGGAGCGGGCGGTACTTATCTTTCCTTCGTTACGGGTAACATATCAAACCTCAAGCTCCCCTGCGCCATAGACGCTATGGAGCGCGCAGACGTCAAGGCGTCGAGCGAGGAGGGAGAGGTGATATCGACTATCGCCATTGCGATCTCCAGCATAGTGACTACGTTGATAATAATTATAGGCGTTATCTGTATCGTGCCGCTCACGCCGATACTTGAGTCTCCTATACTTACTCCTGCGTTTGATATGATACTGCCCGCGCTCTTCGGCGGACTTGCGGTAGTGTTTATCTCAAAGAACGCGAAGCTCTCGGTAGCGCCCATAATCCTTATGCTCGCGCTCTTTATCTTCGTGCCCGCGCTCAATTCAAGCACCGTTGGTATAATGGTTCCCGTCGGAGTCCTATTCACCGTTGCGGTAGCGCGTATTCTGTATAAAAAAGGAAAGCTTTGATTATGATGATACTGTGGATAATACTCGGCGTACTTGCCGCGGCTTTAGTTCTGCTTTTTACCGTGATATTTGTCAGAACAGCGGCGTTCAAGCCCCGCGGGCAGATAAAGCCGCTTGAAGATGAGGAACAGGTCGACAGAGAGCGCGTGGTCGAGAATTTAAGGACGCTCGTTCGCTATAAGACCGTCTCCTATCGCGACGGCTCGCTTGAGGACGACGCGGAATTCGAAGGAATGATTGAAAAGCTTCCCGAGCTTTACCCGAACGTGTATGAAAAATGCACTCTCACCCGTTTTGACGGCAGGGCTCTGCTCTATCGTTGGAAGGGAAAGGGAGACGGTGAGCCCTCTGTGCTTATGGCGCATTACGACGTAGTTCCCGTCAACGCCGACGCGTGGGAAAAGCCTCCCTTTGAGGCGATACTTGAAAACGACGTTATCTGGGGACGCGGAACGCTTGATACCAAGGTCACGTTTGCTTCGGTCCTCTACGCCGCGGATAAGCTGATCGCGGAGGGATTCGTTCCCGAAAACGATATCTATTTCGCTTTTTCGGGCGGTGAAGAGGTCAACGGCGCGGGCGCTTCAAATATAGTCGATCATTTTGAGAAAAACGGCATTACTCCCGCTATGGTCGTTGACGAGGGCGGAGCGGTGGTCGAAAACGTATTCCCGGGCGTCAAAGCCCCCTGCGGACTTATCGGTATTGCCGAGAAGGGAATGATGGACGTTTGCTACAAGACAAAGAGCGCGGGCGGCCACGCATCCGCGCCCAAGCCTCACACGCCCGTCGGAGTTCTTTCACAGGCGTGCGTGAAGATCGAGGCTAACCCCTTTAAATCGCATCTCTGCGCACCCGTTGCAAAGATGTTCGATACTCTCGGCCGCCATTCAACTTTCGTTTACAGAATGATATTCGCAAATCTCTGGTGCTTCTCTCCCGTGCTCGATATGCTTTGCAAAAAGCAGGGCGGAGAGCTGAACGCTCTTATGCGCACGACCGTCGCGTTTACTCAGATGGAGGGAAGCTCGGCGTCAAACGTCATTCCTCCCGAGGCGAGGATGGTGTCAAATATCCGCCTCAATCCTATGGATACCATCGAGAGCGGACTTGAATACCTCAAAAAGACTATTGACGACGAGAGCGTCGAGCTTTCGGTCATTCACGGTATGGATCCCAGCCGTATTTCCGTTACAGATTGCGACGGTTGGAACAGAGTGGCTCTTGCGGTAGCTTCCACATGGAAGGGAACTATAGTCTCGCCCTACCTTATGGTACAATGCTCCGACAGCAGACATTGGGGAAGGATATCCGATAAGGTCTATCGCTTCTCGGCAATGGATCTGACGAGCGAGGAGCGCGCAACCATTCACGGCAACAACGAGCGCATCCGTTTGGACACGCTGGCA
>JAZSJO010000181.1:0-11722 GCA_045534365.1 Eubacteriales bacterium | reverse complement strand
GCCAAGCCTTTGAAAAGGCTTGAGCGAAACTTCCAAAAAAACATCGCCAAGAGTCCGATAAACTGCAATTTTATTGTATGATTCGCATTTAAACAAAACCTCAAGGAAAATATAAAAGGGAGCTTATTACAAGCCCCCTTTTTGAAATATTTTTTATACCTTAGTCAAAGACTTGAGAGTTCTTTCAACGAGCGATATCGTTGTGGAGGTGCGTTCAAAGGTAGCCTTTGAATTAGGCTCGCCGCTCTTGACGCAATCGATGAAATATTTGATCTCGCCTGCGTAGCCGTCTGCGTTGGAGATGTTGATGCCCGTATCCCCGATCTTTTCTGCGTCGGTGAAGTCAACGGAATTGTTGCAGTCGAAGAGCTTGCCGTCCTTGAGAACGAGGTTTCCCTTTTCAAAGACCGCCTTGTAGTTTGCGGTGAAGCGTGTCTGCTGATCGTTGTACCAGCCGCCCTCGATCGAAACGGTACAGTTGTCGTATATGTAATTTGCGAAGGCGTAGTTGATCATATTGTTGGTCATCTGGCAATGCTCAAAGCCCATTTCCTTCAGTCTCTTGAATTTTTCTCTGACATCGGGGCAGAGAAAGGTCTGTACGCCTATATTCATAAAAAACACCGTCCTTCCTATTGACTTGCTGTTAATTTTATTATATAATTAAAATAACGCTAAATCTATAAGGATTTTAAGGATATATAGCACGATTTTCATATTTTTTGAAAATTTTATAAAATAAAAAAGAGGCGACTCTGTGAACGATATAAATCTTTATGAAAAGATACCTAAGTATCCGTTTCCCGTCAGGATAGCTCCTTATTTGCGCAACGGCTACAAATTTCCCGTCCATTGGCACGAGCATACCGAGATACATTACTTTTTCAAGGGTGTCGGCAGGCTTCGCTACGGAGAAGAGTATTTTGAGCTTTCGGAGGGCGATTGCGTTATTATCAACGGTAACGAGCTTCACGGAGGCGGCGCGCCTCTGGAGGTTCTTGAGCTGAAGGCGCTTATGTATCTTTTAGTGCCGCACCTGATAAAAGAATATACGTATAAATCCCTGCCCGAGACCGTCTATTCAAAGCATTTCAGTAAGCTGAACAAGATAAACGAGGCAACGAATTATATAAGCAAGAATTACGACAAGCCGCTTACCACGAAGGATCTGGTCGCTCTCGCGCACCTGAGCGAGGGATATTTTTGCCAGATATTCAAGGAGGTCACGGGAAAGACCGCTATCGAATATATCAAAGGATACAGGATAGATAAAGCCGAGAAGATGCTGCATAAGACGGCAATGACGGTCACGGAGATGGCGTTCTGCTGCGGCTTTGACGACTTAAACTATTTTTCAAGAATGTAAAAAAATAAAAGGAGAAAATCCTCAGTCGGTAAGACAGCCGCGGGATAAATGATGTTATGAAGTCAGTCAGAAATATTTTTAAGATAGGAATAGGGCCTTCAAGCTCTCATACGATGGGTCCCGCGTATGCCGCAAAGGAATTTATAAGAAGATATCCCGACGCCGAAAGGGTTGAGGTCACCCTCTACGGCTCGCTTTCAAAAACCGGCAAGGGACACGGCACCGACAGAGCCATAATCGAGACTCTTTCTCCGATCCCCACCGAGATAATCTTCAACAACGAGGATATCAAGCTCGAGCATCCCAACACTATGCTTCTTTGCGGATACAAGGACGGCGAGAAATACGCCGAGATGACCGTTTTGTCCGTTGGAGGCGGAGAGATAGAGATAGTTGGCGAGAATGCGGGTGTGGGAAGCGAGCTTTATGAAAATCAGAGCTTCAGCGAGATAGCCGAGATATGCAAGGCGAGAAATATCCGTCTTTCCGATTACGTTTTCGAGCACGAGGACGAGAATTTCAAGAGCTTTCTTGTTGAGGTATGGCATACTATGCAGAACGCGATACGAGAGGGCTTGACGCATACGGGCGAGCTCCCGGGCGGTCTTGGAGTTATGAGAAAGGCGCAGAGACTTCATAATCAGCGTCATATCGACGAGAGCCCGCAGACGAGAGAGAACAGATTGGTCTGCTCTTACGCCTTCGCGGTCAGCGAGCAGAACGCCGACTGCGGACTTATCGTTACCGCGCCCACCTGCGGTTCCTGCGGAGTGCTCCCCGCGGTGCTTTGCTATATGCAGGAGAAGAATTCCTTTTCGGACAAGGATATAATGCGCGCGCTTGCCGTTGCGGGACTCGTGGGACAGATAGTTGCCACCAACGCTTCCGTCAGCGGAGCCGAATGCGGATGTCAAGCGGAGATAGGCACGGCTTGCTCTATGGCGGCGGCGGCTCTTGCAGAGCTTTTTGAAATGGGAATAGACCAGATAGAATACGCCGCGGAGATATCGCTTGAGCATCATCTCGGACTTACCTGCGACCCCGTTTGCGGTCTCGTTCAGATACCCTGCATCGAAAGGAACGCCGTGGCGGCGATGAGAGCGATAAACAGTCTCAGCCTTGCAAACTTCTTGTCGGATAGCCGAAAGATATCCTTTGATCTCGTGGTTGAAACGATGTATCAGACGGGCATAGACCTGTCACACATCTACAGAGAGACGAGCGAGGGCGGCTTGGCGAAGCTTTATAAGGTATAAATATTTGAAAATACAGCGCATCAAAAAGGAGACAGTCCGTCACAGTGAGAAGTTCGGTCTGTCTCCGTATTTTATATTCTTCTTGCTTTTCCTTTAGGCGCGCGGCAGAGCTTGTAGTCGTCAATGATCTCGTTGACCTCGCGGGTGCTTTCAATCGTGAAAAGGAAGTGTCTGTCGGTAATTCCCACCGCCAAAAGCTCCTGCTGCTTGTCGGACATCTGCGTTGGCAGACTGTTCAATACGATATTTCTGTGGGGTGGCTCGCGAAGCACGGGAAAGATAAATCCTCGTCTGTCCTTCATCTCGGCACTGCTTTCAGCGCATTTGTCGCAGGCTCTGCCGCTGCCGAACTGTCCGCGATCACCGTAAAGCTCCTTGATAACGCATTTTTCAAGAGTCATAAGAGGTATTCTGCCGTAGACCACCGCCGCCTTCGTTCCCTTTATATCTCTTATCTGCGGTAGGGTAAGTTCGGTTGACAAAAGACAGCTCTCAAACCCAAGCTCCTCGAAAAAGACTACGCTTTCGTCGTTTGCGATATTGAACCTGAGATCTGCGATAAGCTTTGCTTCGGGAATATGTCTTTTGATAGTCTCTATCTGCCCGAGATTCGTTATTACGGCGTATTTTGCGCCCTTCGCTCTTTCCAGAAGCTTCTCTGTGGCTTCTTTTTCCGAGTCGAATATTACGGGAGGCATTATAAATCCGTCTGCCGACTCGGGATATTTGGCAAATTCCGAAAGAGGAAGCAAGACTATGTCGAAAAATCCTCTTGCGGACTCTGTTATCTGCTCCTTGCGGTAAAATCTTCCAACGTTTCGCTTTTTGGGTGCTTTGCTTGAGTGAGAATATTCGAACGAAGCTGATTTGCTATCGTTTTTTTCATCGCGGCTCGCCATCGCGTCGGTCAGCAGAGCTATCGCGTCGCGACGCAGAGCGTTGAGCTTTGATACGGGGAGCATAACGTTGTTGTCTATATCTGATTCAAAGTTGTCAAGATAAAAAGGCGTGTCGCCTAACTTTGAAAGGCTTTTTCTGACCGCCTCGGCGTCCATAGGAGCGTTTATGGCTCTCTGCACCTCGTCTCCCTTGGCAATTATCTGCCTCTCACCGCAAACAACGGTCAGTCTTGCCTGCTCGCCCGCCCTTAAGACGGCGCGCATATCGACGGGGATCTTTCTCGTTATCCCGTCAAATCTTTCGACCTCGCGGGATGCCTGCTTGTCCTCGTCGGAGCGAATACCGAGCATTTTTCTGCCAAGCGAGCGCGTATAATACGAATCGGTAAAGCCGCCGCGGGAAAAGAGGTTAGAAAGCTCCTTTACGTCCTCGGCAGTCGCGTCTCTTCTCTCGTCAAGTAAGCGTCGCCATATCGCAGTCACGCCCCTAACGTATTCGGGAGATTTCATTCTGCCCTCTATCTTCAAGGACGCAACGCCGCTTTCGACTATCTCTTTTACGTGAGCTGCAAGGGAGACGTCCTTTAAGGAAAGAGGATATTGGTCGGATACCTTGCCCTCCGCGCAGGCGTAGGGAAGGCGGCAGGGCTGGGCGCAAAGGCCACGGTTTCCGCTTCTGCCTCCAACAAGGGAGGAAAAGAGACATTGTCCCGAATGGCTGACGCAGAGCGCGCCGTGGATGAATATCTCGACCTCAAGTCCGCTCTTGTCGACGATCTCTTTTATATCGCCCCTTGAAAGCTCTCGGGCGGGAACTACTCTCGAAAAGCCTCGTTGCGCCAGAAGCTTGGCGCCGTCGGAGCTGTGTATGCTCATCTGCGTGCTTGCGTGCAGAGGTATCTCGGGCAGATATTTTTTCAGAAGCATTGCTCCGCCGAGGTCGGAGACGATAAAGGCGTCGATGCCGTCATTTGCCGATCTCTCGGCAGCGCGCAAAAAGTCGTCAAGCTCTCTGCCGTAGAGCATTGTGTTGACGGTCTGATAGACCTTGACACCGTAAAGGTGGGCGAGCTTTATCGATTCTCTCAGCTCGTCCTCGGTGAAATTTTTTGCGTTGATACGGGCATTGAAAGAGGCGCCTCCTACGTAAATAGCGTCGGCGCCTCCGTCAATTGCCGCGCAAAAGGCTTCCTTTGAGCCTGCGGGACTCAAAAGCTCGGGCAATTTGTTGTTTTTCATAATTTATCAGATGTCGCTGAAGGTGAGAAGATCGAACATTGAGCCAACGCGGCTCTTGTTCTTCTTTTTCTGTACGGGCGCGGGCTCTTCAACGGGCGCGACCTCCTCAACGACCTCAACTGTCTCGGTTGCGGTAGCCTCTGCTATATCCTCGTCGGTGAGAGGCTTGCCTGCCTTCGCCGCGTCGAGAAGGGCGCGAAGCTTTACGTTTTCCTTGTCGAGTCTCGCCGCTTCCTTTTCAAGTCTGTTATTGTTTCTCTGTGCTATCTCAAGCTTCTCTCCGAGAGCGGAGTGATCTTCCTCAAGCTCCTCAAGTCTTGCCTCAAGCTCATCGAGCTGCTCCTTCGTCTTTACCTTATCCGCGCAAAAATCAAGAGCGCAGAGCAGAGCCGCCTCGTTCTTGGAGCATCTCTTGCTCTTGAGGGCTATATCTCTCAATTTTCTGTCGAGGATGCCGACTATATGCTCAACCGATTCCTGAGGCTCGTCGGTTATAACGTTTATCTCCGTGTCGGCGATAGAAAGAGTGTACTTCTGCTTCATAAATTTATTCCTCCGGTATGTATTAGAATTATTTTCACGTTAGTTTGAAAAATATACTTGAAAAAGACCATGAAGTGTTGTATAATTAAAATATCTATCAGCAAAGCCCCTTTTTTACTATTATAATACAAAATTATAAATATTTAAAGAGCTTTTGCGAAAATTTTTTCGGAAAGTGAGAAATTTTTTATGAGTTTGCTTGAAAATTGCCACAGAATAGTCGTAAAAGTCGGCTCCTCGACGCTGACGCACGCGTCGGGACAGCTTAATCTTCGTATAATAGATTCTCTCGTTAAAACGCTGTCTGACCTGAAGAACGCGGGAAAACAGGTAATATTGGTGTCGTCGGGCGCGGTCAGCGCGGGAGTTGCAAAGGCGGCGCTCGGTCGCAGACCTGTAACCCTTGAGGAAAAGCAGGCGATGGCTTCTATCGGTCAGAGCGAGCTTATGAAGCTTTACGACAGAGCCTTTTCGGATTTCGGACACAAGGTGGCGCAGATACTTATGACGCGCGACGTTATAGACAATCCCATAAGACGAGTTGCCGCAGAAAATACCTTCAACACCTTGCTTGAGATGGGGTGCATCCCGATAGTGAACGAGAACGACGCGGTCTCCACCGACGAGCTTACGAAATTCGGTGGTAACGACATACTTTCGGCGCACGTTTCGGTGCTTTGCCGAGCGGATATACTTATAAATCTTTCCGACGTCGACGGCCTTTACGACAGCGACCCGAGAAAGAACAGCAATGCGAAATTTATCGAGAGAGTTGAAAACATAAACGATATACTCGGCTTTGCGGGTGGCGCGGGTACCGACAGAGGTACAGGCGGCATGGAGGCAAAGCTTACCGCGGCAAAGATGGTCACGGAGGCGGGAATACCTATGTTTATCATGAACGGTCACGATCCCGCAATTCTTTACAGATTGCTTGACGGAGAGAGAGTCGGAACCTATTTCGCGGCCGAATGATAAGATCTATTTACGATATTTTTGAAGGAGAGCTGGCATGAAGGAAAACGAGAAGGACCTTGAGGTGAGCGGCGAAAATTTAATAACCGAGGCTATTCGTGATACTGCCGAAACTCTTGATCTCAGTAGTCTGAACGAGCCGCTCAAGGAGACTGCGGCTCTGATAGAAGGTCATCGCGAATTAAACGGGACGACCGACGCTCTGCATATAAGAACGGTAGCTATGATGGAATCGGGCGAGCTTTCAAGGGAAGAGGGCATCACTCTGATAAGAAAGTCGGCGGAGGACGGAAGCTGCGTCTCGTGGCTCTATCTTGGCGATCTTTATTCTGACGAGAACAGCGAGTATTACAATCCCGCCCGCGCATTTGAGTGCTATTCGATGGCGGCGGAGCTTGATTCGGGCGAAGGATATTACAGACGCGGGCTTTGCTTTGCGTCGGGCTTTGGCTGTGATATAAACGAGCATTTTGCCGTGGAAAGCTTTTTGTCCGCGGCGAGGGGAGGACACGCGGAGGCGTTGTGCTCTCTGGGTATCTGTCGTGAATTCGGAATAGGCTGTGATATCAATTATTCCATGGCCGTGGGATTTTATATGAGAGCGGCAGACAACGGTAGCGCTACCGCTGTAAATAATCTTGGCGGCTGTTATTTTTACGGACACGGAGTTTCGGCAGATAAGGAAAAGGCGTTGGGCTTTTTCACAAAAGCCGCCGAGCTTGGAAATGCATACGCCGAATGCCGTCTGGGCATCTGCCGTGAAAACGGAGAGGGATGCGAAAAGGACGAGGAGAGAGCGTTTGAGCATTACGCGAGAGCGGCGGAGGCGGGAAATGCCACCGCGCTTTACCGTCTTGCCACGTGCTACGATAAGGGCATCGGCACGGAGCAGAATTTTGCCAACGCGTTCAAGTATTATGAGAGAGCGGCGGCATTGGGATGCGCCGAGGCTATGTACGAGTCGGGAATGATGAGCAAGAGCGGCAGGGGAACGAAAAAGGACGCCGCGGCGGCGTACAGAATGTTCTCCGCGGCGGCAGAGGCGGGATATTCCGAGGCTGAGTACGAGGTCGGAAACTGTTATTTTGACGGCATCGGAACGGTGAGAAACCGAGAGAATGCCTATCGACGTTATAATCTTGCTTACGAGGCCGACAACAACAACGGAAAAGCGGTGTTCAAGATAGGTCTTTGCAACCTCAAGGGACTTGGCGTTGCTAAAAACGAGAGCGAAGCGTTCGAATGGTTCTGCAAGGGCGCTCAGATAGATTCTCCCGCTGCTACTTATATGAAGGGCGAATGCCTCTTTTACGGCGTGGGCGTCGAGGAGAACAAGACCGAGGCGGCGAAATGCTTTGAGAAGGCGTTGTCCTTTGAATATATCTATAACGAGAGGATCATTCCCTCTATGAAGGCTATGGCGAATTGCTATGAGAAGGGACTTGGAACGGTAAAGGACGGTGAGAAAGCGCTGAGCCTATATAAGCAGGCGGCGGAATACGGAGACGCCGCGGCGATGTATCACACGGGCAGGGCGATCTTGTCGGGATGCGGAGCTAAAAGCGAATTTTCCGCGGCGAGAATATTTATTCTCAGAGCGGCGAGACAGGGCTATCTTCCCGCGATGCTTGCAATGGGCGTTTTTGCCGACGAGGGCAGAGGAGTGCCGAAGAATCGCGACGATGCGAAGAGATGGTATTCCCGCGCTATAACCGTCGACATAGAAAACTATCCGTCGATGTACGAATTCCCTCAAAGATTTGCCGACGAGGCGAGACTTGTGGCAGACTCGAAGATAGAGGCGCAGTACCGTCTTGGTATGCTTCTGTCGGGCGGAGGCTCGTCCACGCAGAATTATATCCGTTCCTTTGAATATATTTCCAACGCCGCGGCGTTCGGTCACTTCAAGGCGCAGGTCGAGATATCAAAGATATACGTTCACGGAGGAGATCTGAAGGGATATTATGGAAGCCCGCTCTCCCGCCCCGACGCCTGCTTTGAAAACGGAAGTCAAATACCCGACGACAAAACGCTGGGCGAGGCGATGAATAAGCTTGGCGACGCTATGTATGACGGACGCGGAATGGTCAAGAAGAACGAGGCGGGAGCGGTAAGGTGCTATAAGACCGCCGCGGAGCTTGGAAACGCCGACGCCTGCTATAGCTACGGATGGTGTCTGCGTCACGGTGTGGGAGTCAGGGAAAACGACGCCGAGGCGGTAAAGTGGCTCAAGATATCTGCGGACAAGGGAAACAATAACGCCTGCTACAGCTACGGACTTTGCTGCGAGGAGGGCGCAGGTACGGGAATCAAGAATAAGCGAGAGGCTCTTTCCTATTACAGAAAGGCGGCTTATTCGGGACATGCCGAGGCGATGCAGAGGTATATTATGCTTTCGGAGAGAGAGGAATAATAAAAAAACGGGCAAAGCCCGTTTTTTTATTCTTCGTATTCAAGCAGAAGATTGTGCTGTACGGCGAGGGCGTCCCAGGTCTCTCTGCCGACCTCGCCCGTGACCTCGATCCCGTTCCGACGCTGAAAATCGCGTATTATCGCCGCCGTGGCGTCGTCGTATACGTTTGAGATCGTGATTTCGGGGAAGCTGTATAACCTTTCAAGCTCTCCAAGAATATATTGTACCGCCGTGACGAGAAATCCCGTATCACCGCTTTTCAGTACGAAGCCGTTGGGGTATCTCGGGAAAAGGGCAAGCGTAGCGGGAGGAGAGTTCTGCGCTACCGATCTGTCGTATTCTGCCTTCAATACCTCCCACGTGGCGCGGTCGACGGTTCCCGTTGTGCGTAAGCCGCGGCTCTGCTGAAATTTCATCAACGCGTCGCGGGTAGCGGTATTCCATATGCCGTCGATAGGAACGCCGCCCTGCGTTCCTATGCGCTCGTCGTGGAAGGAGAGATGGCGCAGATATTCCTGAACGTTTCTGATAGCGTCTCTTTCAAAATCGTTGTTCGTCATAAGATCTCCTTTCACTGTCCGACCTCAAAGCCGGGATACTGGCCATCACCCAGACGGTTGCCGTTATAAAGGTCGCTATATAGGCTCGTGATACCTCCCCAGGCAACGGGCCCTACGATACCCGTGTCGGGGATGCCGTAATAGTTCTGGAAGGCAACCACCGCCTCCTGCGTTCTCGTGCCGAAATATCCCGTGGGGTTTACGGGCGGTATCTCGCTTATATAATTTGATATGTAGTTGAGATATTCCTGAAGCAGACGTACCGAGTCGCTTTCAGAGCCGATGCGTAAAAATACTCCCGGAAAGGGGACTGTGTTGCCCTCGACGTACTGCAGAGGGATCGTGGAAACTATGCCAATGTAGGCGTTGTATATTCTTCTCCAGGTCTCCTCGCCAACGACGCCGTCGGGAGTAAGGCCGAAGGTGTTCTGGGCGGCGATTACCGCCGAGGTCGTCGACGGGCCGAATATTCCGTCTACGGATACTCTCGGTATGGAGTTGTAAAACTCGGAAAGATAGCTTAAATAGTATTGCAGACTGCTTACTCCGAGATTGTTGTCTCCCTCTCTGAGTACGCTTGGGAATTGTTGCGAGACGTCGGACAGACTCAAGCCCTCGGAGTTCAGGTCGTTGAGCCTTTTGACGCTATTATATATCTGCTGGATAGTATACCAGGTGGAAGGTCCTACTATGCCGTCGGGAGTCAGATCGAACGCCGATTGAAAGGCTCTGACCGCCGCCGCGGTGTCGTCGGTGAAGACTCCGAAGGGAGGGCTGATTTTCGGTATTGCGGAAAAGTTGTCGGATATACGATTTAGTCTTATCTGTATCTGACGCACGTCGTCTCCCGTGCTGCCGAGCTGCAAGGGATATGAAGGCAGGCTTGCGGAGATGCCTCCCACGGGCGCGTCGGAAACGATGTCGATATTGTCGCCGTAATAGTAGGTGAGGATGTCGTAGGGAGAGTATCCCTGCTCGGCAAGAGAAAGGCTTCCCCATTGGGAAAGACCGTTGCATTGCACCTCTATGCCGTCGCAATATTGGGCGTAGAGCGGCTCGATAAACCCCTGGCGGCGTATGTAGCTTGTGAAAAGCTCTCTTGCGATCTCGTATATATTGTCGAAAAGGTCGCGACCGTTAACGAAGGATTGGTCGATGGCAATAGAGTTGGTGATATCGAAATCATAGCCTCTCGTGCGATAGTATTCGGTGTATATACGGTTGAGCGCAAAGGATATCTGGGCGTACATATTGGCGCGGATAGCGCTCTCGGGCCAGGTGGGGAATATCTCGCTGGAGGTCACGTTTGCGATATAATCCACGAAGGGAACGGTAACGTTTGGGGCGTCTGAATCGGGTGAGCCTAAATGTACCGTTATGAATTCGGGGATAGTGGGAATGTTGGGCATATTTTGCATAGTCAGCTCTCCGTTTCCCTTGAATTGCGTGTGCTCGAGTCAAGATTGGGGTTTTCTGTCTCGAAGAAGATATTGTCCTCGACGGTAAAATTGTCGGTCTGTCCGTTGTCGGATAGAGGTATCATATCGGCGTTCTGGATCGCCGTTATGCCCTCGAAGATCGGGACGTTCAGATAATATTGCTGATAATAGCCCTCTTTGGTGACGCTTACGTTGTAGGTCTCGTAGCTTTTTCCGTTTCCGGGAGAGAGAGACAGCTCTCTTGAGGGCGCGGGGAGCGCGAATCTTTCGGTCTTTCCCGACGCGTCGGTGGTATAGACGGCTATAACGTCGCCTCTTCCGCTTTCAAATTCGGGATCATAATTGTGCACGGTTACGATAGCGTTTTCCAGAGGTATCGCGCCTCGCGCCGTGGAGACGCGGACTATCATATATCCGTAGCCGCTCGTTTGTTCGGTATTCATATTCTTACCTCCGTAGGTATTGGTTTGCGTTCAATATAAAACTATGCCGCAGATGCGAGATTTGTGACTTGCGCGTTTTTCAATGAATATTTGTAAAAATAGCAAAATCTTTTAAAAAAGCTATTGACAAAGAGGGAAAATAGTGATATAATAACTCTACTTGTGAAATCACTGCCAACTAACAGTGAAATAATTTTGTGAGGTAAAATGAAATGAAAGAAGCTATTCAGCCCAAGTACGAAGAGTGCGTGATCAGATGCGCATGCGGCGAGACCGTTGTTACTAAGTCCACCAAGGGAAGCGAGATCAGAGTCGAAGTTTGCTCCAAGTGCCACCCCTTCTTCACCGGCAAGCAGAAGTTTGTTGATGCAGGCGGACGCGTTGATAAGTTCAAGAAGAGACTCGAGAACTTCAACAAGTAATATTGTTTCGGCATTTGCATACGGGGCTATTATTATAGTCCGGCATAAAAATTGCGCAGTTACGTAGATAATTGCGCAATTTTTTTATTTTTCTTAGGTTTGGAGATGATTTGATGAAAGAAAACGATATAAAGACAAAAGCGGTAAGTCGGAGGCCAAGCGGTCTT
>JAZSJO010000148.1:0-3016 GCA_045534365.1 Eubacteriales bacterium | reverse complement strand
GAGGAGCAACGATATTATCGGGAAAATTTCGAAGTGTCTGAATTATTTTCTGACGTAAAGCGCGCCCGGGAGTGAAGATACCAGTCCCTTTATCAAGTCGGAGGCCAAGCGGTCTTAGGAAGACAATACTAATGGCCAACTCCTTGGCTCACAGAACGACATGGCTACGATCCGACTTGCTCGAGGAGCAACGATATTATCGGGAAAATTTCGAAGTGTCTGAATTATTTTCTGACGTAAAGCGCGCCCGGGAGTGAAGATACCAGTCCCTTTATCTCAAGTACGGTCAGCGCTGAAATGACCTCGCCCATAGCGAAGCCCGTCTTCGTCAGATAATCGACGGTTATCGCTCTGTCGATCGGCATCTCGTCAAATATCTTTCTTTGCTTTTCGTTAAGTCCCTCAAGCACCTTGCGGGAGTTATCGCCCACCGCCTTTTTAATGATCTCGGGCGTTTCTATTTCGTCCTCGTTTATCGCGGGGACGTTTTTTTGCGGAATGCTTTTAGAGGGCGTTGGCTTTTCCTCAGGCTTATATTCGGGAGGCAATTCCGCAGACCTGCGCCTGATCGCCTCGGGGCTTGGACTTTGAGGCGCGTTTGCGCTCTTCTTCTCCCATTCCCTGCTTCGCGCGCAGACACCCATATTCCCGACCATTATCGCGTCAAACTCCGAATGCTTTTCCGCATTCGCAAGCTTTTGAAGGTCTATGCTGTCGCGATACATAAACGCGTAATTTCTTATAATGTCGGCTCCGCGAAGCACGGCCTGAGCGCCGTCGCGGATAAGACTGTTAGTGCCCGAGTTGCCCTCGTCGTCGATATTGCCCGGCACGGCGTAGACGTCTCTGCCCTGCAATATGGCACTCTTCGCGGTTATCATAGCTCCGCTCTGCATATCCGCGTCAATGACCGCGGTAGCCTGACTTAAACCGCTGATTATTCTGTTTCTTATTGGGAAATTTATTCCTCTTGGCGGAGTTGCGGGCGGAAATTCGGTAATTATCACGCCGTTCTGCTTGATAATCCGAGCCAGAGTAACGTGCTCTTTGGGATACACTCTATCGATTCCGCAACCGAGCACCGCAACGGTGCAGCCTCTCGCAGCGATAGCCGCGCAGGACGCGATACCGTCGATACCGAGAGCCATTCCGCTGACTACCAAAGCGCCCGAAGCCGCCACCTCGTAAGCTATTTTATACGCCGCCTTCATTCCGTATTCACTCATTTTTCTCGTACCCACGATAGATACGCAGAGACGTTTGTTAAAATCGGGAAGTCTGCCCGAATAATAAAGAAGAACGGGTGGATTTTTGAGTGAGCGCAGGCTTGCGGGGAATTTTTCGTTATCGTAAGAAAGTATACCCACTCTCGCCATCTCACAGTAGGTGATGATGCGGAAAGCCTCGTCAAGCGATTTATCGCAAAGCGACTCGGCAAGACGCTCGTTGATACCTGCGTCTACGTATCCGTCAAAATCACATTCGAAGATCGCGTCTATACTACCGAACTTTTCTATAAGAGTCAGGGTCTCGGAGCTTCCCTGCCCACATTTCTGCGAGAGCCATATCCATTTTATTTCCTTGGCCATAAGTCTACCTCCTGTCCTTTCCCGAGCCGAAGAATTCCCAGACCAGCACCGCCGCCGCGGTTGCCGCGTTCAGCGATTCGATGCCGTCGCTCATAGGAATAAACACGGTTTTCCCACAAGCATCAATAGTCTCTCTGCTGAGTCCGTGACCTTCGTTGCCGATGATAACGCAATCGCCGTTTTTCATCTCAAGCTCACCGAGCTTTTCCGAATCTCTGTCAAGCGCCGCCGCGAAGACTCTTCTTCCGCTCTCCGATATTTTCCTTACTGTTAAAGGCATATCTGCAGTTCGGTCTATCCGCGCGTCAAAGGCGGTACCCATAGCCGCGCGCAGAGTTTTGGGGCTGTATATATCCGCGCAATCGTCGCTCATAATTATTCTGTCAACGCCAAAGGCCGCCGCCACGCGAATGACCGCGCCCACGTTTTGAGGATCGCGGAGCGATTCCAAAAGCAATATTTTCTCGTCGGCGCTTTCGGGTACGGCATCCTCTGCCGACACCTCGCGGTGCATATCCTCAAGATATTCCGCTACGCAGATAACTCCCTCGGGAGACCTTTCGCCCGAAAGTCGCTCGAAAAGGCTATCGGATATGACGACCATTTTAAATTTGAGATCCTTTTCGTTTATACCGTAAAGCCTCTCGACTCTTTCAAGCACAAGATCGCAGAGCTTTTCGGCAAAAAGCGCGAATCTGATATTTACGCCCTTTTTGACCGCCTCGCACATCAGCTTTACGCCGTCGATCCTGAAAAGCCTCTGCTTTTCGCGATCCTTTCTGTTGTCGAGAGAGCGCGCGAGGCTGACGTATTGATTTTGCGACGACGTGACGACCTCGTTATATATCATAATACGTTCGCCTCCTTTTTCATCATTTATCGCCTATCAAAAACTCAAAATTTACCAAAAATAGAACTTTTTGGGGACATTTTCCCTTCTTTCAAGAAAAAATTTTTTGCCCCTATGTATGACAAAAACCCTGCGACCGAGCAGGGTTTTGTATTCAATAAGATTAAAGAGCTGCCTTTGCCTGCTCTGCGAGAGCTGCGAAAGCCGCCTTGTCGGACACTGCAAGCTCAGCAAGCATCTTTCTGTTAAGAGTTACGCCTGCCTTCTTGAGTCCGTTCATAAAGGTAGAGTAGTTCATACCGCAAACCTTTGCCTGAGCGGAGATTCTGGTGATCCAGAGTCTTCTCATATCTCTCTTCTTCTGCTTACGACCGATAAACGCATAGTTACCGCTCTTCATTACGGCCTGCTTAGCCATCTTGAAGTGCTTGGATTTTGCACCCCAGTAGCCCTTGGCAGCCTTTAATATCTTCTTTCTTCTCTTGCGCGTCATAAGAGCGCCCTTAATTCTTGCCATTTTCTAATCCTCCATACCGTCGGCACACGCCGAGGCTCAATTTGTTTTGATTTTTCACCG
>JAZSJO010000083.1:0-2926 GCA_045534365.1 Eubacteriales bacterium | reverse complement strand
CACGCAAATGCGAGCATTTGCTCTGACGAAAAGAACGCCGCTTAAGAGGAGAAGAAGTCTGCGCGTTCGGTAGACTTCGCTAACCCAACTGCCCCGACATCCTCCCCTCTTAAGAAACTCCCTACCCAAAAAGGCGTTTATTAAATACAACAAGTGAAATTCTACTTTAAGATATGCTCTATAGGGTGGGGAGATTTCTTAAAGAGGGGAGATCTTTTTCTCCCCTCTTTAAGCGGCGTTTCTTTGGTTCGTTTCTTGCCGACGAGGGCAAGAAATGAACATAAAAAGAAATAGATAAACAGCAATTTATCCCCCTTTTATATAAATAACCTTCTATAAATCACCCCAACATAACGTCCAGAAGCATCATAACGGCAAAGCCTGCAACGATCCCCATAGTTGCAAAATAAGGCTGTGCCTCTTGGTTTTTCTGGCATTCGGGAATCAACTCGTGTACGGCGACTAAGATCATCGCGCCCGCGGCAAAGGCAAGCGCGTAGGGAAGAATAGCCTCCACGTAGACGACCAGAAGAGCGCCGATCACACCCGCGACAGGCTCAACCATTCCCGAAGCCTGACCGTACAAAAAGCTCTTCCTTCTTGAGAAGCCCTCTCGCCTCAGCGGAATAGAGACCGCCGCGCCCTCGGGAAAATTTTGCAAACCGATACCGATAGCGATCGTAATTGCACCCATAAGAGCTTCCGTGCTGTAGCCTTTTTGCAATGCTCCGAACGCAACGCCGACCGCCAACCCTTCAGGTATATTATGAAGCGTGATAGACAAAATCAGCATCATAATTCTGCCGAATCTTGTATTTGGGCTTCCTTGAGCATTGCTTACCTTCCTCTGAGTGAGCGTCACGACCTTGTCGCTACCCCACATAAATATTGCGCCGAACAAAAATCCCGCCGTAGCTACAAAATAAGCAGGCACGCCTGACGACGAAGCCTCCGCGCGCTCTATGGCGGGCTGCAGAAGCGACCAGAAGCTCGCCGCGATCATAACACCCGAGGCAAATCCAAGCATAAGATTCAACGCCTTGAGGTTGGGTGACTTGAAAAAGACGACAGTTGCGGCGCCCAACGCGGTTACAAGCCAAGTGCCGAGCGTCGCGATCAGCGCCATAAATACAATAGCATCCATTTTATTCTCCATTCCGCCGCCGAGGCGGCATATAGTTGGAAGTAATTTTCACGCTATACCTCCTATATCTATTATATTTTTTGTCGATATAGGTTGTGTATGGTTTTTTGCTGAAATTTAATGGAGATATCGGTCGCATTGGTGATATAGAAGAATGGCAGACTCATTAAGCCGCCTTGAGTAAGAAAAAACGAATACTCTTTACCAAAAAGGTATTGAGTAGAAGGCGAATATATCGTTGCTTTCGTGCCGGCATAGAAGTTATACCCGGAGAGCCTGCCGTTTGTCTTGGCAACGGAGAGCAAGACTTTGAGTGTTGCTGTGACGAATATGACTGCTATTTGATTTGTTTTCCTGAATTTGATCTTAAAAACAAAGAAGAAAATACTACCGAGAATAAAGTTTATATTTGATTATCGTATAAAAAAGGACGAGGAATTTTAACAATTCTTCGTCCTTTTCCTGTCGGTAGTAACGTATTCTATTGAATTTCCAAAACTGTCCTTTAGAGTACGTTCCGTTCAGCCTTTTTCTTTTTGTGTCAAAATTTTTCCTCGATATCGAAATCCTTTGCAACTGCAGAGAATTCCACGAAGCTTTCGTCTTCCTTTTGGCAGAGAAGCGATATTTCGACGCTCTCGCTTTCATCTGTCGCGGGCAATATTTCAAAATGAAGCACGACCGCTCCCTCAAGATCGTCGCAAACGCTTATTTCGGGGGAGATGAGCGTGAGCTTGCAGGCGTAATCGGTGTATTCCTTGCTCGTTTCGATGATAAATCTCTCCCCGTCGGATCTTGCCGAGATCACGGGCGCATTTGTCAGCATATTCATCGAATTTATCTTGTACCAGCCTATCCTGTCGGCAAGACGCTCGACCTCCGCATCGTATTCCGCGGATATTTTTTCGCAACGGCGGTTTACCTGACCGCAATAGCGGGTTATCGCCTGAAGGTTGTCGTAATCGGCGCAGCCTAAAGCTAAAACGCGAATATCCGCTATCCTTTCAAGTATATCTTCGGGCAGATTTGTCTTTACAAATTCAAGATTTTCTTTGAAGCTCGCGTCAAAGCCATCTGCGGCAACGGATGCCTCAAAGGGCTGTTTTAAATGCTTTGCAAGGCGCTTTTCGGATTTTACGTGCCATTTTTTCTGCGCTTCGTAAAGGGAGGAGAAGTATTTTTCGGAGAACTGCGCGGCGCGGTCGGTCCTTTTTATCTGAAAGCAGATCTCGGCAAGGATCGTGTCGTTATACCATTCTTTAGTAAAATATCTCATAGCTTTTCTCCTTTACAGAAAGGGGAGAGCCGCAAAAGCGAGGCTCCCCTCTGAATTTTATCCTAAAAGTAGCAATACGCGTTCTTATTTCCACGGTTATCTTATCTTTATCGTTATTACGACGCCGCCGTCGTTAGTACCTGAAATAGTGTAGGGGAAATTGGTGCTTCCGTCGGGATTGGGAGTCTGAAGGGGAACCTTGACCTCGTCGCCCGCCTTGCAATTCGCGTAATAAATAGCGTATTCGTGTCCGTCTGCCGCTTTAACGGTCAACATATCTTTATAGCCCGTATTCTCCTTGAGATACTCGATATACTCCTCGAGACAGATAGCGTTGTCGTATATGTACTTTGCGTGGGGAAGACCGACGTAACGGTATGCGTAGGAATATTCCTCAACGCCCGTGATGTCAACCTTGTCGTCGGGATATCTTACGACATAACCGTATTTGTAGCAATTCTCCTTGAGCCAGGTGTCAAGATCGGCGTTGCTTTCGTTGTAGAGAT
>JAZSJO010000141.1:0-2782 GCA_045534365.1 Eubacteriales bacterium | reverse complement strand
AGACCGTCGTAAAACGTGATATCGAGCTTGTCCCAATAGTCAAGCCCCGCTCTTTTTAGCTTCGCGTTGTCAATTTCGAAGCCCAAAGGGCGAATAAGATGAAGGGAAGCACCCGTCGCAGCGCAGGTGCGAGCAATGTTTCCCGTATTCTGCGGTATCTCGGGCTCACAGAGAACTATATTTATGTGTGACATCAAAAACCTCGCAAAAATCAAATCTTGTTTTAATTATATAACATACCAAAGTTTTTTTCAAGTATTTCACGAAAATTTACAAATATTTGTTGCATTGAAATTAAATGTATAGTATAATATAATTTATAATGCCGATTTATGTGCAAATACAAGCTTCTATTCTTATGAAAGGAATTGTTTATGGGACTTGGAGATAAGCTTTTTGGCACTTACAGTGAGAGACAGATAAAAAAGATAGAAAAGATCGCGGCGCAAATAGAGGCGCTGGCTTCCAAATATTCAAATATGAGCGACGAAGAGCTGAAGGCTGTCACGCCGGCTCTGAAGGAGCGACTTGTTAGCGGTGAGACTCTTGACGATATTCTCCCAGACGCGTTTGCGGCGATCAGGGAGGCGGACGCGAGAGTGCTTGGTAAGCGTCCCTTCCACGTACAGCTTCTCGGCGGTATCATTCTTCATCAGGGTAGAATAGCCGAGATGAAGACGGGTGAAGGTAAAACTCTTGTGGCAACGCTCCCCGCATACCTTAACGCGCTTGCAGGCGAGGGTGTTCATATCGTGACGGTAAACGACTATCTCGCGACGCGTGACAGCGAGGAGATGGGAAGAGTCTACGAATTCATGGGACTTACGACGGGACTCGTAGTTCCCGGAATGCCCAACACCGCAAAGCAAGAGGCCTACAGAGCAGATATTACTTACGGTACTAATAACGAATTCGGATTTGATTATCTGCGCGACAATATGGTCGTTTATAAGGAACGAATGGTGCAAAGAGGACACGCCTTCGCTATCGTGGACGAGGTGGACTCAATACTCGTTGATGAAGCGAGAACTCCCCTTATTATCTCAGGGGCGGGCGACGAGCCTACCGATATGTATGAGAGGGCTGATAGATTCACTCGCACGCTTCGTAAGCTCGTCGTCAAGGAGATAGACGCAAAGCAAGAGCAGGACGATATCGACGCCGATTATATAGTTGACGAGAAGGCAAGAAACGCAGTTCTCACACCCCGAGGCGCAAAAAAGGCAGAAAGCTTTTTCGGAGTTGAGACATTCACCGATCCTGAGAACGCCGAGCTTATGCATTACGTAAATCAGGCTATCAAGGCGCACGGCACCATGTTCCGTGACCAGCAATACGTCGTGACCGATAAGGGAGTGCTTATAGTTGACGAGTTCACGGGCCGTATAATGCCCGGCAGACGCTTTTCCGACGGCTTGCATCAGGCTATCGAGGCAAAAGAGGGTGTAAAGGTAGAAAAGGAGAACAAAACTCTCGCAACCATCACCTTCCAGAATTACTTCAGAATGTATAAAAAGCTTTCCGGTATGACGGGTACTGCTCTTACGGAGCAATCCGAATTCAAGGAGATATATTACCTTGACGTCGTTGAGGTGCCCACCAATAAGCCAATGATACGTATTGACCACGACGACAGAGTTTATAGGAGCGTTAACGGAAAATATAACGCGGTCATCGAGCAGATAAAGGCGTGCCACGAAAAAGGACAGCCGGTTCTCGTCGGTACCGTATCTATCGATAAGTCCGAGGAGCTTTCGCGCAGACTTATGAGCGCGGGGATCAGGCATACCGTTCTTAACGCTAAATATCACCAGAAGGAAGCAGAGATCGTCGCGCAGGCGGGTAAGCTTGGAGCTGTGACTATCTCCACCAATATGGCGGGACGCGGTACCGATATTATGCTCGGAGGAAATCCCGAATTTTTGGCGAAGCAGGAAATGCGAGGCCGCGGATTAGCGGACGAGCTTATTGCCGAGGCTAACGGTACGTCCGATACCGACGATGCCGAGATAATCGAAGCGAGAAAAGTGTTTGCCGAGCTTTATGCGAAGTATAAAGAAGAGATAGCACCCGAGGCAGAGAAGGTCAGAGCTGCGGGAGGATTATTTATTCTCGGCACGGAGAGACACGAGAGCCGCCGTATAGACAATCAGCTCAGAGGACGCTCGGGACGTCAGGGCGACCCCGGTGAATCGCGCTTCTATCTTTCACTTGAGGACGATCTTATGCGTCTTTTCGGTTCGGAAAGAATAGCGGGACTTATCGACAGAATGGGAATTGATGAAAACACACCCATAGACGCCAAGATACTTTCAAATTCCATTGAAAACGCGCAAAAGCACATCGAGGATAATAACTTCAAGCGCCGTAAATACGTGTTGTCCTACGACGACGTTATGAATCAGCAGAGAAGCATTATCTACAAGCAAAGAGGTGACGTTCTTGACGGTGGAGATGATATCGTAAACACTATCAAGAAGATGATATCTTCAAATATCAGCACGTATATAGCCGCCGATATTCCCGAAAATAATATTTCCGCATCCGATATAGAAGCTCTCAAGGCAGACCTTTCTTACGTTTGCAGAGAAAGCGATCTCGAATATACCGAAGAAGAGCTTGCCTCACTTACGAGAGCCGACGTAGAGAACACAGTCACAGATTTGGCAGGAGAGAGATTCCTTGAAAAGGAGCAGCTTTTCGGCAAAGAGGTATTTTTGGAGGTGCAGCGTTCAATACTGCTTCGCAACGTCGATACAGCTTGGATGGAGCATATAGACGC
>JAZSJO010000010.1:0-2692 GCA_045534365.1 Eubacteriales bacterium | reverse complement strand
GTTGATAATGACAGCGGCGATCTCGCCGTTTGCAACCATATCCGTCTTTTTGATAAAGACGGTATCACCGTTGCAGATTCGAGCGTCCTTCATACTGTCGCCCTTGGCGATGAGGCAGAAGTCCGCGTCCGTATTGGCATCGGTAACGACGATCCCACCGTCCTCCTCACTTGCGAAGACGGGAACGCCGCAGGCGATCTCGCCGATAACGGGGAGTGCCTTGAAGGAGGTGCTGCCTTCGGGGAGAGCAGGGGAATCGGAGGTGCCGAGGAGATTGCGCTCGCTGATATTCAGAGCCTGAGCCATAGCGCAGATAGCGTCCGCCTTAGGGACGTACACGCCGCTGAGGTACTGGCTGAGCCTGGGCTTGGAAATGCCGGTGCGTCTGGAAAGCTCGGCGGCCCTCATATTCTTTTCTGCCATGGCTTGCGCCAGACGGGTTCTGAAATCTGTCATTATATACCTCTCGTACCTATCGAGCATTGCTCGTGTCTTGTGAAAATTGATGGTTAGGATAACAGTAGTAATTCGAACCCGCCCCAAAGCCTTGTCTTATAGCGCTTTCGGCGACGTTCGTCCTCGATTTATTCTTATAAATCTTCGTCCTCCGCTCGCCAAAATCATCTAAAATACAAGGCTTTGAGGTCGAAGAATTTTGAATAGACGAATTTTTGTTCTTGAAAGGAAATGGCCGCAGTTAATAGTAGAGCTATTTACAAGGCCAATGACGCTTCAAGGGCGAAAATTCGTCATTCAAAATCGGGTTCGTATTACTACTGTTATCCTACCCCAAAGAACCTTCAAGAAAAAGGAATTTATGGTGAAGCTTATCTCTCCGAATGGAGAGATTTTTTGTTTAAAGCCGAAATGCTTATTTTATCCTCCTTGAAATCTTTGGCGGGTGAGGGCGGGAGCGGGCTTTTGAGAAAGCCCGCTCCCGCAAGAAGCTCAATTATCAGTTGCAGCAGCAACAGATGATGAGAAGCGCGATGATAACGAGCCAGATCCAGTTGTTGTCGAGAAGACCGCAAAGGCAATTACAGTTGTTATTCATAAAGAACCTCCTTAAGAAGTTTACGTATTGATTTGAGAAATCTCGTTCTCACTATCATATTATGTCGTATAGAGAAAAAGGTGATAAAAAAGCGTCGAAAAAAGATACGATCGTTAATTTCAAAAAATGATTAAAAGCTATTGCTAAAACGAGAAAAATATGATAAAATAATAGAAGGAAACTAATGCAATTTTTTGATTGGAGATAAACAACTGATGTCACAGAGCGACAGAATGAAAAAAATCAGGAATTTTTCCATAATCGCGCACATCGACCACGGTAAATCCACCCTTGCGGACAGGATACTTGAGTCTACGCAGGCTGTGTCGAAGCGTGAGATGGAGGAACAGATACTCGATAATATGGACTTGGAGAAGGAGAGAGGTATCACCATCAAGGCAAGAGCGGTAAAGCTCGATTATACAGCCGAAGACGGAGAGCAGTACGTCTTTAACCTTATCGATACTCCCGGTCACGTCGACTTCAACTACGAGGTCTCCCGCTCGCTCAACGCTTGTGACGGCGCGCTTTTGGTGGTAGACGCTACTCAGGGAATCGAGGCGCAGACTCTGGCGAACGCATATCTTGCCGTTGACGCCGGACTTGAGATAATCCCCGTTATCAATAAGATAGACCTGCCCAGCGCAGATATAGAGAGAGCGAGAAACGATATCGAGGATCAGATAGGTATTCCCGCTGAGGATTGTCCCGCGGTGTCGGCAAAGACGGGACTTAACGTCGAGCAGGTGCTTGAGGCGGTGGTAAGGGATATTCCCGCGCCCGAGGGCGACGAGAACGCGCCGCTTAAGTGTCTGATATTCGACTCGTATTACGACAGCTATCTTGGCGTCGTCGTTAACGTAAGAGTTTTCGACGGCTCGCTCAAGGCGGGGGACAGAATAAGACTTATGAGCACGGGCAAGGAATTTGACGTGGTCGAGGTCGGCACTATGGAGGCGTTCGGTCTTTGCAAGTGCGACGAATTGCGCGCGGGCGAGGTTGGATATATTACCGCGTCGATAAAGAGCGTCGGAGACACGAGAGTCGGTGATACCGTGACCTTGGCTTCCAATCCCGCCAAAGAGGCTCTGCCGGGATTCAAATCTGCTCAGCCTATGGTCTTTGCGGGTATTTATCCCGCAGACGGCGCAAAATACGGCGATCTTCGCGACGCGCTTGATAAGCTTCAGCTCAACGACGCGGCGCTGACCTTTGAGCCCGAGACCTCGGCGGCGCTTGGCTTTGGCTTCCGTTGCGGATTCTTGGGATTGCTTCATATGGAGATAATCGAGGAGAGACTTGAGAGAGAATTCAATCTCGATCTTATCACCACCGCGCCGGGCGTTATCTACGAGGTGATTCTGCGTACGGGTGAGACCGTGATGATAGATAATCCCTCAAATTATCCCACCGCTGACGCTATAGAGACGGCAAAAGAGCCGCTCGTCAAGGCGAGCATCATCACCCCCACCGACTATGTGGGCGGCCTGATGGATCTCTGCCAGGACCGCCGCGGTATCTTTGTCGATATGAAATACATCGATACCACCCGTGTCGAGCTCCACTACCATCTGCCGCTCAATGAGATCATTTATGACTTCTTCGACCCGCTCAAGAGCCGCTCCAAGTCGGATCGTA
>JAZSJO010000020.1:0-3736 GCA_045534365.1 Eubacteriales bacterium | reverse complement strand
TATAATGTTTCTGACCGTTCCCGTAAGCACCATTTCGGGCTTAAGATCAGCAAGATCGAGAATATCGTCGCGGAGAATGGGAGGAGGCAGCGTATCTCTGACGTCACGTCCCGGCTTTTCAAGCTCTCCTATTATATCTATAAGCGTAGGCTCACCGATTCCGAGCTCTTCCGCGGTCTTGGCGGCTCCCTTTTTGTTTACTTTGGCTCTTAACAGATTGAGCTGTCCCTGCTTAACGTCCTCGACGGTATATCCGAACATTTCAAGCAAAGACTTAGCCGCCGCGTAGGATTCGGGGTGAACTCCCGTGTTATCGAGGATCTCCTTTGAATCGGGAACTCTCAAAAATCCCGCGCACTGCTCAAACGCCTTATCACCAATACGGGGCACCTTTTTGATCTGCGCTCTCGATGTGAATTCGCCGTTCTCTTCTCTGTATTTTACGATATTCTTCGCGCTCGTGGCGTTGATACCCGAAATATAAGCAAGAAGCGAATGAGAAGCGGTATTTACGTCAACACCGACCGAGTTAACGCAATCCTCGACGACACCCGTAAGAGCCGTATCAAGTCTCGCGGGCTTCATATCGTGCTGATACTGACCTACGCCTATCGACTTGGGATCGATCTTAACAAGCTCGGCGAGAGGATCCTGCAATCTTCTTGCGATAGATACCGCAGAACGCTGCATAACGTCGAAATCGGGGAATTCCTCGGTCGCAAGCTTGGACGCGGAATAGATAGACGCGCCCGCCTCGCTTACGACGATATATTTACAATTAGCCTCGGGGATCTCCTTGAGAAGTCCCGCGATAAATATCTCGCTCTCCTTTGACGCCGTTCCGTTACCGATAGCGATAACGTCAACGCGGTGTCTCTTTATAAGCCCCTTGACTATTCTCGTTGACTCCTCGATCCTCTGACGGGGTTTCGTGGGATAGATGACCGCCGTATCGAGCACCTTACCCGTCTTATCGACTACCGCAAGCTTACAGCCGTTGACGTAACCGGGGTCAAATCCAAGAACGGTCTTTCCCTTCAAGGGGGACTGCATGAGCAGATGTCCGAGATTGTCTGCAAAGACCTTGATCGCGCCCTCGCTCGCGTTATCGAACATATCGTTGCGAATTTCTCGCTCGATAGAGGGAGCGATAAGTCTTTCGTATCCGTCGACCACCGCCGCGGAGACGTATTTGTACGCGGGGCTCGCAGGCTCGGTCACGACGCAAGCGAGAAGATAGTTAAGAACGATATCAGCGGAAATATCTACGGAAACCTTCAAAAACTCCTCTTTCTCTCCTCTGTTTATAGCAAGGATCCTGTGTCCGGGAACCTTTTTGAGCGGCTCGCTGTATTCGTAATATTGCGCGTAAACGGAATCCTCGTCCTTTGCCTTTGTTACGGTAAGTATACCGTGATCAAAGGTCTGCTGACGGAGCACCTTTCTGAACTCGGCGTTATCGGAAATATCCTCCGCGATTATATCACACGCGCCCGCAAGAGCCGCCGCCGCGTCGGGCACTTCCTTTTCCTCGCTGACGAATGCTTCTGCCGCTTCCTCGATAGAAGGCTCGTAGTCCTTTCTCTGCTCCATAATAAGCGTTGCGAGATCCTCAAGACCTCTTTCACGAGCGACCGATGCTCTCGTTTTTCTCTTAGGTCTGAATGGACGGTATATATCGTCTACCTCGGTGATAGTCTTTGCGTTAAGGACAGCCTGCTCTATCTCGGGGGTAAGCTTACCCTGCGCGTCGATAAGAGATTTGACCTCTTCCTTTCTCTTTTCTATATTACGAAGATATTCAAGTCTGTCGTTAAGGTCACGAA
Source organism: Eubacteriales bacterium (assembly GCA_045534365.1). Lineage (GTDB taxonomy): Bacteria > Bacillota > Clostridia > Oscillospirales > CAG-272 > SVTX01. The sequence continues at coordinate 1,910 of JAZSJO010000020.1, read as the reverse complement.
GAATAGCGTCGTCAAGGCTTCCAGTAACCTCTTTTCTGTATCGCGCGATAAAAGGAATGGTATCGCCGCCGTCGATAAGCTCGACGGTCTTTCTTACCTGCTCCTCCTTCAGCTTAAATTCCTCGGCAAGTGTTTTGATAATGTCCATAGGTGCTCCTTATATAATGAATGTTTTTTGAAGATCAAGACGTGTGAACGTCCTTAATAGCTTTTCCGTGTGATTCGAGGGCTTCCTGCTCGCTCTCGGTAAGATAACGCCACTGTCCTCTCTCAAGGCTCTCGTCAAGAGCGATAGGCCCGAAGGTAACTCTCTCAAGATAGGTTATCTGGTTGTGGACAGCCTCCACCATCAGCTTTATCTGGTGATACTTGCCCTCGGTGAGCGTGATATATCCGTTTTTCTCGTCGGTCATCTCGACATTGCAGGGCGCGGTAATATAACCGCCGATGTCTACCCCCGATTCAAGCTCCTTCACATCGGCTTCGCTTATCGGAAATTTGACTGTGAAGCGATATTTTTTTGAAACGTGATTTTTGGGCGCTAAAAGCTTATGGGAGAGCGGCCCGTTATTCGTCAGCAGCATAAGTCCTAAAGTGTTCTTATCGAGCCTGCCGCACGGAAAAAGCCCGATTTTTTGCAGCTCGTCGGGCAGAAGTGTCAAAACCGTGGGGAACTTGTCGTCGTCGGTCGCGCTGACGTAGCCCTCGGGCTTGTTGATCATAATCTAGGTAAACTCGCGCCATATCACTTCTCTGCCGAGATAAGTTACCTTATCGCCCGTCGGATCTATATGACCACCCGCTCTCCGCACGACCTGACCGTTGACGGTTATGCCGCCGCACCGAGCCGCCTTTGCCACCTCGGTACGCGACGCGAGTCCCGATTCGACTATGAACTTGTCAAGACGCATAAGCTTCCCTCCTTTGCCTTTACATCTTTAAAATTATACCATATTTTTTCGGATTTGTAAATGAAATTTTTTGTAAATTTAAAATGTTTTGAGAATATAAAAACGCCCCGTCGAATGACCGACGGGGCGTGGGAAAATTATTCTTCGGGGGTGTAGTTGTAGTTAATGGTAGCATTTTTGAGGATATCATTACCACTTGCTATAGCAATTTCGTTCCACTGCTCTTCCGTTCCCGTGTAGTTTACTGTTACAAGGCTGGTGCAACCTTCGAACGCATTCTCTCCTATGCTCGTTACGCTTTCGGAGATCGTTATGCTTGAAAGGCTAGTTCAGTAGCAAAACGAAGAACCGCCTATGCTCGTTACGCTTTCGGGGATCGTCATGCTTGAAAGGCTGGTGCAGTAGTTGAACCCCCAATCGCCTATGCTCGTAAACTGACTGTTTTTGGAGAAAACAACGTTTTCAAGGCTGTAGCAATGTTCGAACACAGAACTGTCTATGCTCGTTACGCTTTCGGGGATTGTTATGCTTGCAAGACTCTTGCAATGGTAGAACGCACAATCGCCTATGCTCGTTACGCTTTCGGGGATCGTTATGCTTGTAAGGTTTCTGCAATATGCAAACGCATCATCGCCTATTCTCCTAACATTTCCGGTTAATATAACGGTTTTTAAGGATAAAGGTACGGACCTTCCAAAAATATATGAAAAATCAGTGTATGACGTGCCGTTGAGAGTTGCACCAATAAAAGGTAATGTTATGCTCTCAAGGCTGGTACAACCCTCAAACGCGCCACTGCCTATGCTCGTTACGCTTTCGGGGATCGTTATACATGCAAGGTTGCTACAATATGCGAACGCATAATTGTCTATGATCGTAAGCTGGGTGTTTTCGGAGAAAACAATGCTTTCAAGGCTCTCGCAACCGTAGAACACCCCAAAGCCTATGCTCGTTACGCTTTCGGGGATTGTTATGCTTGTAAGGCTGTAGCAACTTTTG
>JAZSJO010000059.1:0-2861 GCA_045534365.1 Eubacteriales bacterium | reverse complement strand
CCTCCCCTCTTAAGAAACACCCTACCCAAAAAGGCGTTTATTAAATACAACAAGTGAAATTTTACTTTAAGATATACTCTGTAGGGTGGGGAGATTTCTTAAAGAGGGGAGATCTTTTTCTCCCCTCTTTAAGCGGCGTTCTTTTCGTCCTTTTCTTTCGACGAGGAAAGAAAAGGACAAATAAAAACATTTCGATAAATCAAAATTTGAACACCACCCAATATTATCAATCACCAACGCCGTAAAACGCCTCAAGCACGCCTGCCGCCGCCATTGCGGCATAAGTGCCGCCGCCCGCGTGCTCAAGCACCGCCGTGACCACGATATCGGGATCATCATAGGGCGCGGCGCAGACGAAAAGTCCATTCTCTCTCGTTGTACCGCCGAGCTGAGCCGTACCCGTCTTTCCACCGACGGTAACGGGAATATCGCTCATATATCCGGAAATTGCTGAAGATGACTCGATCATCTGCTTCATTCCCTGCTCGACTGCTTCTACCGCATCGTCCGAAAGCACGATCTTCCCAATAGCTTCGCGCTTCTGCTCGTAGATAAGAGCCTCGCCCGTATAATTTCTGACCTCCTTAAGCAGGTGCGCCGCATATCTCGTGCCACCGTTAAGAACGGTCGAAACGTAGACCGAAAGCTGAAGCGGAGTGAAGGTATTATCCGACTGACCTATCGCCGCCGAGATAGTATTACCCTCCTTCCAACCCTCAAGTCCGTTTGCTTCTCTGTACGCAGGACCTGCAAGTATGCCCTTCTTATCACCAAGCTCGATACCCGTGTACTGTCCAAGTCCGTAGCCTATACAATACTCGTTCATCTTTTCGATACCAAGAAGTCTGCCAAGCTCGTAAAAATAACAGTTGCAGGAGACCTCGAGCGCTCCTACGGAATTTATATGTCCGTGAGAGCCCGGGTATATCCAGCATCTCGGCTGATAATCGCTATAATACGTATATCTTCCCGTACAGTTTATTTCGGTCGACGGTGTGACGATCCCCTCGGTAACACCCGCCGCCACCATTCCTATCTTGAAGGTCGAGCCCGGGGCGTACAGACCGTCAAGCGCGCGGTTATATAGCGGATTCGCTTCGTTTTTCAAAAGCTCGGCGTAATCCTCGTTATAGGTGACGAGATCGAAGGTGGGGTAGGAAGCCAGAGCCAAGACCTCGCAGTTATTCGGATCTATAGCCGTAACCGCGCCCGAATCACTTGCGCTGACGTATTTTACCGCCAAAGCAAGACTGTCCTCCGCGGCTATCTGAAGGTCTATATCGATAGTCAGATAAACGTCCTTACCTGCCACCGCTTCCTTTTTTACGTAACTGTCTATTATATTTCCCTCCAGATCCTCGGTGACGACCATGATTCCGTCCTCACCGCGCAGATATTTCTCGAACGCCGCCTCACAGCCCGCTCGTCCCACGATATCGTTCATCTCGTATCCCTGCGACCTGTAATATTCCCAATCCTTCGACAAAATTGGCCCTACGTATCCGAGGATGTGCGAGGCGTAGCCGGGATAAGCGTATTTTCTCTCGGTCTCCACCACGAAATCCGCGCCTACGATATTCAGCTCCTTTACGTAGCTGATAAAAGACATATCGAGATCCTTCGCAATACAGTATTGCGTGTAGATCGAAAAATCCGCGACCTCCATATCGTATCTCACGCGAATTATACGGTCTATCTCTCCGTCGGAAAAGAGCGGCTCGCCGCTTGCGTTTGTCGAATCAAGCTTATATTTGGTCAAAAACCAATCGACTATTTCCTGCTCCGCGGGAAATTCTGACGGATTTTGCAGATAGAATTCGTCAAGATAGGACGCGGTAAGCTCGGTTTTGCCTACGGGAGCGTCCTCCTCAAGCTCGTCCTCGGCTATACGCTTGAGCAATCTGTAATAGATATTTGAATCGGTATCCCGAGCCTCGGAGCTATAGGTATAATTCGGATAAGAGCCGTCAAAGGGGAAGCTCGATTCGGTGCGCTTATCGGAATTTCCCGTGGAATTCAAAGCATAAACGGCCTGCAATATGGCGTAATTTCTGTCTATCTGCGTTGCCGCCATAGCACCGTAATCAAAGACCATATCGTAGCTGTATTCGTTATAGACCAGCGCCTTTCCGTTTCTGTCGTAGATCTCTCCGCGAAGCGCCTGTATAGACACCTCTCTTTTATAAGTCCCCGTCTCTATCCTTTCCTGCGTGTCGGCGTTTGCAGTTATATTTATCATCCTTATCAGATAAATAAAGCAGACTACCAAAAAGATCGCTATAACGAAAGAAATACGGAAGGATGCTTTATCGAATCTTTTTTTCATAAATATCCTCCCGTATTTTTTATTTCGTTTCCCGTCAAGCGGCGGGTATAAGATTCAGTACGAATTCAAGAATATAAACGACAAGCATAACGATCATACCCGCGTTCAAAATCACCGTCGGCGCCACTCTTCCCCGCGGTATCTCTGTCTCGCCCTTGCCCAGAACTATCTTTTTTCTGAAAACGATAGGCAGGACTATAGCGCATATCATAGATGCGAAAACGAAGAATGTAAAACCAACCGTAAATATCATAGTAAAGCCGTATTTCGCGAGGAACTCAAGCGAATCCTCGACCGAAGCGCTCATCATAGTCTCCATATCGGCGTACATATTATTTATCGAATCGGTCAGGAGCGTCGCAACTACACTTCCAAAGAAATTTATTACCGCGTGTATAGCTATCGTCAGATGAAGCTTTCCCGTGCTGTAATAAACGTATCCCAGAAGAAGTCCGAGCGCGAATGCGTAGAAGAACTGATAAAAGTTTCCGTGCATAAGTCCGAAGATAAATCCAGACAAAAGCACGCTGATAGA
>JAZSJO010000011.1:0-7163 GCA_045534365.1 Eubacteriales bacterium | reverse complement strand
CGACGTAGGGAACTACGCCTTCGCTTTGCCCTCTCCGGTGCGCCTTGTCTCGCTTGCTTCTTGACCGAACTCGGTCTGCAAAAAAAACGATCAATAAGCGGCGCGATACGGTGTTGCTCCTCGAGTGCAGCTTGACGTAGGTAACTACGCCTGCGACTTGCTTTTTTCAGTGCGCCTTGTCTTGCTCGCTTCTTGAACGAACATTATGTAGCGTAAGTAGAAAATGCTGCAAATTTCTAATATAATTATTGAAAGTTTTTGAAAGAGAAGGGGTTTGGGGGAGAGGAAACTTTTTTCCAAAAAGTTTCCTCTCCCCCAAGAAAAATTAAAAATGGCTTATTTATCCGACATTGAAATCGCGCAATCTACAGAAATGAGACACATCCGCGAGATAGCAAAGACTGCGGGTGTTGACGAAAAATATCTTGAGCAGTACGGAAACTACAAGGCAAAGGTAGATTATTCCTTGCTCAAGGAATCGGATCGCAAGGACGGAAAGCTTATTCTTGTGACCGCTATCACTCCTACTCCCGCGGGAGAGGGAAAGACCACCACTACTATAGGTCTTGCGGACGGTCTCAGAAAGATCGGCAAGAACATAGTGGTTGCTCTCAGGGAGCCTTCTCTTGGCCCCGTATTCGGCGTCAAGGGCGGCGCGGCAGGAGGCGGATACGCGCAGGTCGTACCTATGGAGGAAATCAACCTTCATTTTACGGGCGGCTTCCACGCGATAGGCGCGGCAAATAACCTTTTGGCTGCAATGCTTGATAACCATATCTATCAGGGCAATGCTCTTAACATTGATCCTCGCAGGATCACCTGGAAGCGTTGCGTTGATATGAACGACCGTCAGCTTCGCTTCGTTACCGACGGTCTTGGTGGCAGAGTAAACGGCGTGCCGAGAGAAGACGGATACGACATTACCGTCGCAAGTGAGATCATGGCGGTGTTCTGCCTTGCAAATTCGATAACCGACCTTAAGGACAGACTTTCCAGAATCGTCGTTGGCTACACCTACGACGAAAAGCCCGTGACCGCGGATGACCTGAAGGCTGTTGGTGCTATGGCGGCTCTTCTTAAGGATGCTCTCAAGCCTAACCTCGGGCAGACACTTGTGGAAACTCCTGTGTTCGTTCACGGCGGACCTTTCGCGAATATCGCTCACGGCTGTAACTCGGTTATCGCGACCAAGATGGCATTGAAGGTGGGTGATTATGCCGTTACCGAGGCGGGCTTTGGCGCGGATCTCGGTGCTGAAAAGTTCCTTGACATCAAGTGCCGTATGGCAGGTCTTACTCCTTCGGCAGTCGTTGTGGTTGCTACCGTTCGCGCACTCAAGATGCACGGCGGCACTCCCAAGACCGAGCTTGGGGCAGAGAATCTTGAGACGCTTGAGAAGGGAATACCCAATCTTCTCCGTCACGTTTCCAATATCAAAAACGTATATAAGCTTCCTTGTGTGGTTGCGGTCAACCGTTTCCCCACCGATACCGACGCTGAAATTCAGCTCGTGATCGAGAAGTGTCGCGCGCTCGGCGTTAACGTTGTGCTTTCTACCGTTTGGGCAGAGGGCGGCAACGGCGGCGTTGCTCTTGCGGAGGAGATCGTAAGACTCTGCGAAGAGCCGGGCGATTTCACCTTCAGCTACGATACCGAATTGACCATTCCCGAAAAGATAGAGGCTGTCGTTAAGAAGGTCTACGGCGGCGACGGCATTATTATCACGCCTCAGGCGCAGAAGCAGATAGCAACTCTCGTGTCTCTTGGCTACGATAAGCTTCCCGTTTGTATGGCAAAGACGCAGTACAGCTTCTCCGACGACGCCACCAAGCTCGGCGCGCCCGAGGGCTTTACCGTGACCGTAAGGAACGTTAAGGTCAGCGCAGGCGCAGGCTTTATCGTCGTATTGACGGGCGATATTATGACTATGCCCGGTCTGCCCAAGGTCCCCGCCGCAGAGAGGATCGACGTGGACGAAAACGGTAAGATCAGCGGATTGTTTTAAGAGATATTATAACGAAAAAGCAAAGGAATCGTTCCTTTGCTTTTTCATTGTTTATATTATAATTGTTAATTTAGGAAAATCTCAATTAGATTGCTTAAATATTCATATGTTGAATTAAAGTCTTCTTTAATCATAGGTACTATTTCATTCTCGGGTTTAAAATTGCCTAAAGATTTATACTTGTAATTTTTAAGAGAGTTTGTACTGTCTTCTGAATAATTTATACTATCTGATGTTAATGCAATATAGGTTGATCCACTATTCCAAGATTCAAGATAAGAATATGAAAATCCTTCTAATTCTGTATCGTCATAGTAAACTCCATATAATTCCTCAAAGTCTACAATGTTTGCCGAACTGAAACGATATTCATAATAAAAATGAAGATATCCGTTTGCGTATAATTTTAATGTGGATATATCTCTCTCACCGATATACTCCATCTGATAATACACTCCGTTTTCATCTTCAATTTTTTCGAAAATTGAAATGTTAATCGCATTTCGGAACAGCTTAATAAATTTGGTTTGGTTGGGGTGCATAGCAACTGCCAATTCGGTAAGCTCGTTGCTATTAACCTTCGTTAATAGATTTGAAAAGTTAAAAGAACTGATCGAAGCACCTAAAATAAAGGTATCGTCTACGAATAATCCTCTTGTTGTTAAACCAATAACTTCAAAATTCTCGTTAATCAGAATACCACCGCTACTTCCTGGAGCAATATAACTTGTGGAGCCTATATAAGAAACACCAGTATAAAGCTTATCTTCCAAGCTTGATATATCACTAACAGTTTTTCCTTGATTGATCTCCATCCAAACAGAAGAATGAGGATATCCTACAGAATAGGTGATCTCGTTGACGGAATGTTTTGTTTGAATAGGAATGTCTTTATAGTGTTCAGATATTTTTTTATAGTTGTCTATCTTTCCTATAAAAATATCCTTAGTTTCATCAAAATAAAAGCAAGTTTTTATATCAAGCTTCGTAAATGATTCTCCGAGAGATTCGTTCTCGATTTCAAAAATAGCGGTTGCAAGAAAAGCGTCTTCCATAACATGATAATTAGTGATAAACCAGCCTTCTCTATTGAAAACAAACCCACTTCCTGTTGCAATAGGTTCTCCTGCAAGATCCTTTGTTATAATTTGAAAAACATTGCCTGTGAAATAATCTTTGTTTGGCTGTCTGACAGCAGTATATGTATAATTGTTGTCTTCTCTTTCTTCTGCCCACTCAATATAGTCCCACATAAAAGTGTCTTCTGGAAGAGAAAAAGATAAACTGCTCACGCCTGAATAGGTTGTCATACTATTCAAAACAGTGCCGTCGGTGTCTTTCCAAGTGATATATATTTTGGGTACTCTTTGAGCTATATATACCTTTGCATCGGAAGAATCGACTGCCATTTTCCACTCCGTATAATGCCATTCTTCAGTATCTAAAGGAAGAGCGTGTTCTGATACGGGCGTATCAGGGAGAGTAGACGATTCATATAATACAGTTCCATCAGTATCTTTCCAAAAAACGGGTATCTTGGCAACGCGTTGCGCTTTATATACGGTAGTATCTGATGAACTATTGAAAAGTGTCCAACCTGTATAATGCCATTCGGTAGTATCTTGAGGTAACGCTCTTGTGGTTGATTGGTTTCCTCTCATAGTTTCTAATATAGTGCCATCAGCATCCTGCCAGATAATTGTGCTTTTTCCACACGATGCAAGAATTGCAATGATAAATAATAAACAAATTGCTAATAGAAGTCTTTTTTTCATACTATCTCCTTATAAATAATCAAAAGAATAAATTCTATATTTATATTATACAATTTGTTTAATGTTTTGTCAAGAAAAACCAACAAAGGATTCGTAAACACTAATATAATTTAAGCAAATAGTTTTGCTAATTTGCCGAATAAAATTCGCAAACATATAAAATATCTGTCAATTGTGACATTTTTGATAAAAATACGCCGTCATACTTGACATAACGCTCTATTTATGATATAATTATTTGAATATGTAAAAGCTAATTTGTAGTTTGTAAATTTTTGTGAATGGAGAATGAAAATGGCAGTTTTTAAGGCGAAAATGAAGGCTAAAATGAACGAACAGGCTTCATTGGCTAACTGTTTCCTCGACGTCGAGGCTCTTTCTTGCTTCAATTCTCCCGAATATACTGTTTTTCCCGGTTTTTGCGCCGTGCACGTGCATTTTCGCGAGCCGGGATTTTCTTATAAGGAGACTATGGCGACAGGCTCGCTGGCGTCGGCGAAAGGCGGCTACACCGACGTGTGTACTATGCCTAATCTGAATCCCGTGCCCGACAGCTCGGAGAATCTTAAGCTTCAGCTTGATATTATCGGGAAGGACGCGGCGATAGGAGTCCACCCATACGGCGCGATAACCGTTGGCGAGAAGGGAGAGAAGATAGCCGACCTTGAGGGTATGGCAAAGGATGTCATTGCCTTTTCCGACGACGGACGCGGCGTTCAGGACGACGGCATGATGCGCGAGGCGATGGAGAGAGCAAAATCGCTTGGTAAGATGATAGTCGCGCATTGCGAGGTCAACGACCTGCTTCACGGCGGCTATATCCACGACGGAGAATACGCTAAGGCTCACGGTCACAGAGGTATCTGCTCCGAGAGCGAGTGGCGACAGATAGAAAGGGATCTGAAGCTTGTAAAGGATATCGGTTGCGCATATCACGTGTGCCATATTTCCACGAAGGAGAGCGTTGAGCTTATCCGCGCGGCGAAGGCGGACGGAGTCAACGTGACCTGCGAGACGGGACCGCATTACCTTATCCTGACCGATAAGGACTTGCAGGAGGATGGACGCTTTAAGATGAATCCACCCCTCAGAAGTGAAGCCGACAGGACGGCTCTTATTGAGGGAATCATCGACGGAACTATCGATATGATAGCAACCGACCACGCGCCTCACTCGGCAGAGGAAAAGAGCCGCGGACTTGAAAAGAGCGCCTTCGGTATCGTTGGTATCGAGACGGCATTCCCCTTGATGTACACCTATATGGTCAAAGAAAATATTATTTCGATGGACAAGCTCGTAGACCTTCTGGTCTATAATCCCAGAGAGAGATTCGGTCTGCCTAATGGAGATGCGTTCTCGGTCTGGAAGCTTGACGAGAAATATAAGATAAATCCCGCGGAATTTATTTCGTTGGGTAAGGCTACCCCCTTCGCAGATACCGAGGTCTGTGGCAAGTGCTACGCTACGGTTTGCGGCGGTAGGGTGGTTTACAAAGCGTAAAGATCCCCCTAAAAACGATTGAAAAATTTATAGCAGACGTGTAAATTTAGAAAGGAAGATAAATATTATGGCAAAGAGAACAGACTTGAAGAAGATTTTGATCATTGGCTCTGGACCTATCGTTATAGGTCAGGCGGCAGAGTTTGATTACGCAGGCACGCAGGCGTGTCTTGCGCTCAAGGAGGAGGGATACGAGGTCGTACTCGTCAACTCCAACCCCGCTACCATTATGACCGATACTACTATTGCGGATAAGGTCTATATGGAGCCTCTCACTCTTGAATATATCGCGAAGATACTTCGCTTTGAGCGTCCCGACGCTATCGTTCCCGGTATCGGCGGACAGACGGGACTTAATCTCGCTATGCAGCTTGAGAAGAAGGGCGTTCTCAAGGAATGTCACACCGAGCTTCTCGGTACGAGCAGCGAGAGTATCGAGAGAGCAGAGGACAGAGAGCTTTTCAAGGAGCTTTGCCAGTCTATAGGCGAGCCTACCATTCCCTCAGAGATCACTTACGATCTTGAAGAGGCAAAGGCGGCTGCCAAGCGCATCGGCTACCCCGTAGTTCTTCGTCCCGCGTTCACTCTCGGCGGCACGGGCGGCGGCTTTGCCAACAACGAATCCGAGCTCGTTGAGGTAGGTCTCAACGCGTTCAAGCTCTCTCCCGTGCATCAGGTCCTTATCGAGAAGAGCGTTAAGGGATACAAGGAGATCGAGTTTGAGGTCATGCGCGACTCCAACGACCACGCTATCACGATCTGCGGTATGGAGAACATCGACCCCGTCGGCGTTCACACGGGTGACTCTCTCGTCGTAGCTCCTATTATGACTCTTTCCGAGCACGACAAGAAGATGCTCAACGATTCCGCTATCAAGATAATCAAGGAATTGAAGATCGAGGGTGGATGTAACGTTCAGTTTGCTCTTGATCCTCACTCCAGCCAATACTATCTTATCGAGGTCAACCCCCGCGTTTCCCGTTCCTCCGCGCTTGCAAGTAAGGCTTCGGGATATCCTATCGCGCGAGTTACCGCGAAGATCGCCGTAGGTATGGCTCTTGAGGACATCAAGATCGCTAACACCAACGCGGCGTTCGAGCCCGAGCTCGATTACGTTATCGCAAAGCTTCCCAGATTCCCCTTCGATAAGTTCACGGCGGCATCCAACCACCTCGGAACTCAGATGAAGGCTACGGGTGAGATCATGGGTATCGGATCGAACCTTGAGGAGTGTCTCCTTAAGGGTATCCGCTCTCTTGAGACGGGTGTAAATCACCTCTACCACCACAAGTTTGACGATATGACGAGCGATGCGCTCAAGGCTTATATCGCAGAGTTCCGTGACGACAACATTTTCGCGATCGCAGAGCTTATGCGCCGCGGCACGACCGTTGACGAGCTTCACGAGATCACGAAGATCACCGCGTTCTTCCTTGAGGCGATGAAGAATATCGTTGATATGGAAAAGGTGCTTGAGGGCAAGGTGTTCGATCTTGAAGCGCTCAAGGCGGCAAAGAAGATGGGCTTTGGCGACAAGTATATCGCAAAGCTTTGGAAGTGCGCCGAGCTTGACGTATTCAAGTTCAGAAAAGAGAACGACCTCTTCCCCGTATTCAGAATGGTCGATACCTGCCACACGAACGCGTACCTTCCTTACTTCTATTCCTCTTATACGGGAGAGAACACCTCTATTCTTACCGACAAGAAGAAGATAGTAGTGCTTGGCGCAGGACCTATCAGAATCGGTCAGGGCGTTGAGTTTGATTACTCCACCGTTCACGCGGTTTCTACTATTAAGAAGTCCGGCTATGAGGCTATTATCATCAACAATAACCCTGAGACCGTTTCCACCGACTACACAACGGCAGATAAGCTCTATTTTG
>JAZSJO010000143.1:0-10739 GCA_045534365.1 Eubacteriales bacterium | reverse complement strand
TTCCCCCATTCAAGCGCTCTCGCAACCGCCTGAGCTACGGTCGAATAAGCCTCGGTGGCAACGCCAAGCTCTTCAAACACCTTCGCGTATTCCTCCGACGGAAGCGCGCGGGGATTGTCGGGCGTCAGGCAAAAGGCTCTGTCTGCCACAGAAGCCATTCTTCCCGCCATATATCTGTAATCCTTATCCGCCATTACGCCCGTAACTATTCCTACGCGCGTCTTGGGAAAATACTTTTTAACGCTCTCTACCGCGCTGTCAACGCCCTCGGGATTGTGTCCTCCGTCTGCTATTACGAGCGGCTCTTTGGATATTACTTCGAACCTCGCGCGCCAAACGACGCTTGAAAGACCTTTTTTTATCGCGTCTTCGCTTATTTCTATCCCTTGACCGCGCAAAATATCGATAGCGGTCAGTACGTTTGATGCGTTTATGGGCTGATAGCTTCCAAGCAAAGACAGTTGGATATCGCGATGCTCTCCGAAATCGAAGAAAGTGCCGTCGAGAGTCATTCCCTTGACCTCAAGCGCGCTACGGTCAACGGTAAGTAGAGCCGAACCGACCTCATCGGCACTCTCTCTTATCACTCTCTCCGCGCTCGCGTGGCTTCCGCACCAAAGCACGGGAACGCCTTTTTTAATGATCCCCGCCTTTTCCGCGGCGATCTTCTCGTGCGTGTCTCCGAGGATAGCGGTATGGTCAAGAGCAATTCCCGTAATTACAGAAAGAATCGGCGTTTTTATTATATTCGTAGCGTCAAGTCTGCCGCCAAGACCGCACTCAATCACCACAAAATCGCATTTATGCTTTGCAAAATAAAGGAAAGCGATCGCGGTTATCAGCTCAAACTCGGTAGGCTTGTCCTCCATTTTGTCTGCGATAGGCTTTACCTGCTCTACGAGAGCGCAAAGCTCTTCCTTTGAGATATTCTCACCGTCAACTCTCATTCTCTCGCCAAACTCAAGTATATACGGAGAGGTGAAAAGCCCCACCTTATATCCCTGCGCGCGTAAAACGCTGTCAAGCATAGCGCAGAACGAGCCCTTGCCGTTAGTTCCCGCAACGTGTATGAATCTAAGCGAGTCCTGAGGATCGCCGAGCGCGTGACAAAGCGTTTCTACTCTCTCAAGTCCGGGATTGCAAAACTGCCAATTTATCGAATGGATATATTCCAATGCCTCCGTATAATTCATTCTCATATTCTCCTGCCGCTTGAATCTATCAGGTTTCGAACAGTTTTATTTTTATACATAGTGCAAAGCAAAATTATCTCTACCGTTGCTATCCCCACACTCATAGGTATGCGGAAAAGCACTATTGGACCAAATATAGCATAAAGTGCTATAGTCTTTATTATCATTGAACCTATCAGATGAGCCAAGATCTCAGAAACGATCAATTTTAAAAATCCACTCTTTCTGACGATGAATTTCGAGCTGAGCCCCGCCACCACGCCAACAGAAACAGAGCCAACGAGAATCCAAGGTAACGGCGCCTGCCCTGAGAAAAGACAACTGAGCAGATCGGCAACACACCCAACGCAACCGCCCACCACAGGACCGAACATAATTCCTGCAACTATTATGGGAAGATTTTCAAAGGTAATACGAAGCCCCGTGCCCAAATCAAGAGCTGGAATAATCTTGCAAACATATCCAATAACTGCACCCAAAGCGACCAACATAGCCGAAATCGTTAATGCCTCGATGTTCCCGAAAAGGGCGAATTTGCTTTTTTTCATAAAAAATCTCCTTTCCTCACAAACATAGGGCAGGAAAGAAGACAAAAATATCTTTTATGCCATATGAAGCGGGATGCAAGACTCTGACCGCAACGCACACACCTCGTTTTAAGGTAGAAGCAATTTTCGTCCGACCGGCAACTCCCCGTCCCGTCGGCACTTAACGCCAGAGTCTTTACTCTTCTGTAAAATTTGACGGCTTAAAGCTCGTCTTGTCTTAATTATAACACCAAATCTCATTTTGTCAAGCGGTCTGTCAAAATTAACAAATAAAATTCTTAAATATTATCATATTTATCTATTGCCTAAAGAAAAAAATAATGATATAATAATATCTGCAAACAAATTAAAATTTCAAAGTCAAAAACAAGGATATAAAATGGTATTTTCAAGTCTTTTCTTCGCCTTTTTCTTCCTCGCTCTATCATACGGGTGCTATTTTTTCGCACGTAAGATGAAGACGAGAAATATAATACTTTTAGTCTCCTCCCTGATATTCTACGCCTGGGGAGGGCCTGTTCTCGTGCTTCTCCTCTGCCTTATGACCTTCGTCTGCTGGGCGGGGGCTTTGGTCGTGGACCGCGCGTGGGACGCAAAGAAAAGAAAGGCTCTCTGCGGCGCGACCGTAGCGATATGCATAGCGATCCTGTTCATTTTCAAATACGCCAACTTCACGGCGGACACCTTCTCGTCGATATTCGGCGTTAACAATACTCTTCCCTCGGTCGCCCTGCCTATAGGCATATCCTTCTATACCTTCCAGCTTCTCTCCTACGTCGTCGACGTCTGTCGCGAAGAGGTCGAAGCTCAAAAAAAGTATTGGCTCCTGCTTCTTTACGCGTCGCTTTTCCTTCAATGCATCGCAGGCCCTATCGTTCGCTACGCCGACGTTAACCGCGACATCGAAAGCCGAGTTATTGTGCGCGAGGAGGTAAGCGCGGGCATCACGAGGTTTGCCGTAGGTCTTGCCAAAAAGGCTATCCTTGCAAACGGATGCGGAGAGATATGCGACTCTATCTTCAATAACGCCGAGGGACTCGCTCTCACGTCCTCGGGAATTGCAAACCTTTCAAGCGCGGCAATACTTCTCGGTGCTTTCTGCTATATGCTGCAGATATACCTTGATTTCTCGGCTTATTCCGATATGGCTATCGGCATGGGTCTTATGATAGGCTTCCATTACAAAGAAAATTTCAATTACCCCTATATCGCCGACTCTGTAACGGACTTCTGGAGAAGATGGCACATCTCGCTCTCCTCGTTCTTCCGCGACTACGTCTACATTCCTCTCGGCGGCAACCGCGTGTCGATCCCCCGCCATATATTCAATATGTTCGTCGTCTGGGCGCTTACGGGAATATGGCACGGAGCGAATTGGAATTTCATTCTCTGGGGACTCTATTTCTTCGTCTTTCTCGTGCTTGAAAAATATCTTATCAAGCCGAAAAAGAGCCCTTCTCTCCTTTGGCGTATTCCGAGAACGCTCGGAACGCTCATGATAGTCTTCTTCAGCTTTATGATATTCAAATTCACCGACCTTGCAAGTCTTGGCGAGGCGTTCGTTGGCATATTCAATTCCAACGGCAAGGGCTTTGGAGATATTCAGACCTCTCTGACCTTCAAGAACAACGTATTCTTTATCATATTCTCCTGCCTTGCCTGCGCCCCCGTGATCCCCGCGCTCTCGAGGCTCGCGAGGAAAAACGAGATCTGCGAAAAGATATGGGTGGCGGCAGGAGCTATAGCTCCCGCGATCCTCATCGTTCTTTCCTCCCTCGCTCTTGCGGGAGACAGCTACAACCCCTTCCTTTATTTAAGATTCTGACGGGGGGATACAGATATGAAAAACAAATTCACCAAACTCACGGATAATATAAAGATAACCGCATTCGTTGCGGTCATAGCACTCTTCTTCCTCATAGGACTTGCGTTTTTTGCCCGTCCCTCGGGCTGGGATAAGACCGAAAACAGAAATCTTACCGAATTCCCCAAGATCACGGTGCAGGGTCTGCTTTCCGACGAATGGACGGGACAGGTCAGCCTTTGGTACTCCGACACCTACCCTCTGCGAAACGCTATGATAGAGGCAAACAACGCTCTCAAATCGCTCTGGGGCATCAGAGGTGAGCAGGTGGTCATCGGCGGTGAGGCGGACGAGATACCCGACGATACGATGACTCCCATCGATTCCGACGGCGAGATAGAATTCACCCCCACCGACGACGGCGGCGGAAACAAGGTGGGCGGAATGTACCTCAACGGTGACACCGCGTATCAGCTCTACACCTTTAACGATCAGAATTCCCGCGCTTATGCGTCGCTGATAAACAAATTCGCATCGCAGGTGGCGGGCAAGGCAGAGGTCTACGATATGATAGTCCCCCTGCACTACCAGATAGCCCTCTCACGCCAGGCCGCCGAAAAATACGGAGCGTCGGATTGCGAGAGCGCCATAGAGTATATGTATTCGGGACTTTCCGAGAACGTTTATGCGGTCGACACGCTTCCGCAGCTCATCTCCCATAACGGCGAATATCTATACTACCGCACAGACCACCATTGGACGGCTCGCGGCGCGTATTACGCATATCTTGCCTTCTGCGAGATCAAGGGGATCGAGCCGACACCTCTTGAGGATTACGAAAGGTTGCGGTTTGACGGCTTCCTCGGCACTCTCTACGCTCAGGCAGATCAGCCTGCGGCTATGAATAACAACCCCGACTACGTAGAAGCCTTCGTGCCCGTCGGAACTAACGACATCACGGTCACGGACAGAGACGGCAACGTCATCGAATACGAGATAGTCAACACGAAAACCGACGTGTGGTATCCCGCGGCAGGCGCGAAGTATAACTGCTTTATCGCAGGCGACAATCCGCTCTCAGAGATACACAATCCCACCATCACGGATGGCTCGTCAATCGTTATAGTCAAGGAATCCTACGGCAACGCCTTCGTTCCCTTCCTCGTCGACTCCTACGAGTACGTTTACGTTATCGACTACCGCTATTGGTCGGGAGAGCTTTCCGATTTCGTTCTTGAAAACGAGATCGGCGACGTGCTTTTCCTCAACGTCGTCAACGTGACCTCAACCTCCACAAGACTCTCGGAGCTTGCGGAAATAATCGAATAAGCAAAAAGGCGCAAAAGACAATTTGTTTTTAGACCTTTCTTCTGTTGAATTTTAACACAGACGAAAGGTATTGTCAAACCGAAAGCCGATAATATTTTCCCCCCCTCATATTTAATTAACAAAGTCTTTTCTCTTCCTTCATATATATTTGACAATGCAGACAAATTTACCCTTGACAAATAAAAACTTTTGTGGTATGATGTAATAGTAATAAGATGCCTTGATATGCCTTGCGTTTGCTTTGATTTCTTCGGAGAGATCAAAAAAACGTATGATATACAAGGAAAATTTGAATTCAGAAAGGATTTTTGCAATGAAAAAGAGTCTCAGACTTCTAACTCTCATTCTCGTATTCGCTCTTTCTCTTTCGGTTTTCGCAGGTTGTAACGGAAACGAAGAGCAAACGAAGGACAATGAAGTGACAGACGACACCGAGGAGCTTGACGAATTCAGACCCGACATCGAGAAGAAGAACTACGGTTCCGACTTCTTCTTGTGGGTATCGGTCGACTCCAATCCCGCTGACTACTATTGGGTAAAGGAGAGCGACGGCTCCGCGATCTCCGAGGCAGTTTACGCTCGTCAAGAGGACGTTCGCAAGTATCTCGGCGTTGATATGACTATGACCAAGCTTGCGGGACATTCTACCTACGACGTACCCTTCAAGACCGCGGTAAAGAACCAGGACGACTCCGTCCAGCTTTTGGTTTCTCACGTTCACTCGGGTGTCGACGGCTTTCTCTCGGGTAACTACCTTGCAGACATCAGCACCCTTAATGGCGTCGATCTCGATGCAGATTACTGGAAGCATGATTTCATGGAAGATCTTGCGATCGAGGGCAGATACTTCCTTGGCAACAACGATTACAACATTCTTTACACACACTGCATAGCCTTCAACAAGACTATGATGGACCAGTACGCAGACGCTCTTGAAGAGAATATGTATGAAATGGTCAACAACTATCACTGGACTCTTGACCAGATGATATCTCTCGCTCACCTCGTGTCCACCGACGCGACGGGTGACGGCAAAACCGAGGACGATACTTACGGTCTTACGGGTGTTCAGTGGGAGCCCTTCTGTGGTTTCCTTCAGGCTTGTGACATTCAGCTTATCAGCCTTGACGACAGGGGTCAGTACGTCGTTTCTTGCTACACCGAGACCAACAGTAAGAAGACCGACGATATCATCACTAAGCTCGCCGACCTCTCCAAGTCCGACTACGCTTGGTTCAGGTACCAAAATAATGATACCCCCGAGATCCAAATCCACACAGGTCGTACCCTTATGGAGCTCAGACGCACCACAGGTCTCTACCAACTTTGTGATTACGAGGATCTTGATTTTGGCGTGGTTCCCTATCCTATGTACGACGAGGCCCAGAAGAATGTTGGTTACCGTTCTCTTCAGTGGGGAGGATACCTCTGCGTTCCCTCTTACGTAAACAATCCTACTATGGTAGGCGAGACTCTTGAGATGCTCGCTTACTTCAGCGACGATGTTAACATTACATACTACGAGAAGCTTCTCGGCAAGCAGGTTGCAGACGCTCCCGATGACAGAAAGATGCTCGATATCATTTGGGATAGTATCTGCTGCGATATCGGTCAGACCCTCTCGAATGTTCACAACATTCTTTATATGGTTCCCATTCTCACACAGGTAGAAGCTAAACAATCTCTTGCTAATTACATGCAGTCTCACACTCGTCCTTGCAACACCAGCTTCAGGGATTTCATAAAGAAGCTTAACATAAAGTAATATAAATTACCGTTTATCGCCCTCACCTCGCGGTGAGGGCGGTTTTTTAGCTTTGCGGGACGGAGGGAGCAAGCCCCCGCCATCGATTATGTACGTCTCACCGCTAAATCCCAATTTGCGCTCTTTAGCAACACGCGCGTTTGCATTTATTTCTATCAAAAAGAATAAAATATAAAGAAAATAGCAAAAGTTATTGAAATATAAGTCTTTTTGTGCTATAATTTAACAAAGTAAAGCGAGGTGTCTGAATTTATGTCAAATTACCGTGAAATATCCCCCGAAAGCTTCAATGAATCAACCTTCAAGCTGATAGGAAAGGATTGGATGCTGATAACCGCCCGTGACGAGAGCAAGGAAAGCGGCGCTAACGCGATGACGGCAAGCTGGGGCGGCTTGGGTGTGCTCTGGAATACTCCTGTTGCAACGATCTATATCCGTCCGCAGAGATACACCTATTCTCTCGTCGAAAACAGTGAAAGAATATCCCTCTGCTTCCCCGACGAGCGTTACAGAAAGGCTCTCGGCTACTGCGGCTCGAAATCGGGCAGAGATACCGACAAGCTGGCAGATTGCGGTCTTGGAGTCGAGGAAATAGACGGAATTCCCGTAATATCCGACTCCCGCGTGATAATGCTCTGTAAAAAGCTTTACGCGGACGATTTGAAGGAAGCCTTCTTTATCGACCGAGAGCATCTTTCTCACTACGACGGAGATTTCCACCGTTTCTATATACTTGAAATCGAAAAATTTCTCATAAAGGACTAAAAAAATGGACATTTACGAAAAGGTCAGGAATATATGCGCCGCGGCAAAGGAAGCCTCCCTACTCTTCGCGGCACAAAGCACAAGTAAGAAAAATGAAATACTGAAGGCGATATTGGTCGCGCTTCTCTCCCGCAAAGACGAGATCGTCGCGGCAAATAAACGCGACCTTGAAAACGCCGAGACAAACGGTGTTCCCGCCCATATGCTCGACCGCCTTATGCTCGACGGCGGCAGGATAAAGGCGATCTGCGACGCCTTGAACGCGCTCGTGGGCTTGAAGGACCCCGTAGGCTCAGGCGAGGTCTTCACAACGCCGAACGGACTTGAGATCGCCTGTCAAAGAGTACCGCTCGGTGTTGTCGCCATCATCTACGAGGCTCGCCCCAACGTCACCGTCGACGCGGCGGCTCTCTGTCTCAAGACGGGAAACTCGGTAGTTCTGCGCGGCGGCAAGGAGGCTCTTGAAACAAACCTTTGTCTTATCGGCATTATGAAGGACGCCATCGCGTCCTGCGGAGTTGACCCGAACGTTCTCGGCTTCATAGAGTCGGGCAACGGTCACGAGAGCGCAAACGCGCTTATGGAATGCCGCGGTCTTATCGACGTGCTTATTCCGCGCGGCGGCAAGAGATTGATACAAGCGGTAGTGAACAACGCAAAGGTTCCCGTTATCGAGACGGGCGCGGGTAACTGTCATCTTTACGTCGACAAGTCTGCCGATATCGATATGGCGATAAATGTCGCGATAAACGCAAAATGCTCGCGTCCCGCAGTCTGCAACGCCATCGAAACTCTGCTCGTTCACCGCAACGTTGCCGAAGGCTTCCTTCCCAAATTTGCAAGCGAGGTAGCGAAAAAATATTCGCTCGAGCTTCGCGGTTGTCCTGCGACGAGGGCGATCCTTCCCGACGTATCGGAGGCAGTCGAATCCGACTTTGAGACCGAATACGACGATTTTATCCTTGCTCTCAAGGTTGTAGACTCGGTGGAGGAGGCCGTAGCTCACATTAATAAATACAACACGGGACACAGTGAATCTATCATCACCAACGACGAGAAGAACGCCGAATACTTCCGCAAATACGTCGACGCGGCGGCGGTCTACGTCAACGCCTCGACCCGCTTTACCGACGGCGGCGAGTTCGGTTTTGGCGCAGAGATAGGAATCTCCACCCAAAAGCTCCACGCAAGAGGCCCTATGGGACTGTTCGCTTTGACTACACAGAAATATCTTATAAGAGGAGAAGGACAGATACGATGAAATTATTAATAGCATCAGACATCCACGGAGACGCGGAATGCTGCAGAGCGATGCTCGACGCGGCGGAGCGCGAGGGGGTCGAAAAAATACTTATACTTGGAGACGTTCTGTATCACGGACCGAGAAACGACCTGCCCGAGGGCTACGCGCCCAAGGCGGTCATTGAAATGCTCAACGGAGCTGCGAACAAGCTGCTCTGCGTCAGAGGAAACTGCGACGCCGAGGTCGACCAGATGGTCTTAAGCTTTCCCGTCCTCTCGGACACGGCATTCGTCTACGACGGAGAGGAAAAGCTGACGTTATTTATGTCCCACGGCCACAAGTATTCACCCGACAATCTGCCCCCTCTCCCCGCAAGAACGGTATTTCTTTACGGTCACACACACGTTCTCGGCAGGACGGACAAGGACGGCGTAGCATGCGTGAATCCCGGATCGGTAAGCCTCCCTAAGAACAACAACCCCAAGACCTACGCCGTCTACGAGCGCGGCGCGATAGAGATAAAGACCTTTGACTCAAAAGTGCTTGAAAGACACGATTTTTGAGCAATTTTGCAGTTTTGCGGCGACAAGTAACAGAAAATTTACAATTTTCGTCCAAAAATGGTCGTTTACCTCTTGAAAAAAACTCAAAAATATTATATAATGAAATGTAAACTATGCACATTCTTATAATAAAGAATGAAAAAGTGCTAATTTGGAGGTATATCTAATATGGTAGTAGCCGGCGATTTTAAGAACGGTATCACTTTTGAAATGGATGGTAACGTATTCCAGGTTATCGAATTCCAGCACGTAAAGCCCGGCAAGGGTGCAGCTTTCGTTCGTACGAAGCTCAAGAACGTTATCACGGGCGCAGTTATCGAAAAAACTTTCAGCCCTACGGACAAGTATGAAAACGCTTACATCGAAAGAAAGGATATGCAGTATTCCTACAACGATGGCGACCTTTATTATTTCATGGATATGGAGACCTTCGATATGCTTCCTCTTAACGCAGACAAGCTTGGAGACGCTTTCAAGTTCGTTAAGGAAGAAATGATGTGCAAGATCATCTCCTACAAGGGCAACGTATTCGGAGTTGAGGCCCCCACCTTCGTTGAGCTCGAAGTAACCGAGACCGACCCCGGCTTTGCAGGCAACACCGCGACCAACGCGCTCAAGCCCGCAACTCTTGAGACCGGCGCTGTTATCAAGGTTCCGCTCTTCATCAACGTAGGCGATGTGCTTAAGATAGACACTCGTACAGGCGAGTATCTGTCCCGCGCTTAATCTTTGAAACAATAAAACGGGAGGCTTTCGTACAAATTGGTGTCGGAGCTCCCGTTTTATGCTTACTTACGAAAACAAAATAACGGAGGATAAAAAAATGACTATTCTTGAAAAAACAGCTTACATAAAGGGACTCTGCGAGGGTCTCGGACTCGACGGCAAGGATACCGCTGAGGCAAAGGTAATAAAGGCTCTTCTCGATCTCTGTCAGGATATGGCAGAGGAGATCGAGGGACTTCAGTGCGACGTTGAGGATCTTCACGACTACTGTGAGGAGCTTGACGAGGATCTCGGCGACGTCGAAGAGGTTCTCATCGACGAAGAGGAAGACGATGAATGGGATGAGGACGAATGGGACGAGGAGTGCGACGGTGAGTGCGAAGCTTGCGAAATGTGCGGCGAATGCGAGTACTGTGACGACGAGGACTACTTTGAAATAGTTTGCCCCTCTTGCGGCGAGACCGTCTGCTTCGACGACTCGGTCAACGCAGAGGAGCTTGCCTGCCCCGCTTGCGGTAGCGAGCTCGGTTGCATCATCGACGAGGACGACGTAACTCCCGTAGAGGAATAATACATAAAAAGCAGTTGCATTAAATGCAGCTGCTTTTTGTACTTATTAAGACTTTTATAAATTGCAGTTTAGCGAAATGTTTTTACTAACTTTTCTTGTCACCAGCGACAAGAAAAGTTACAAAAGAAACGCCGCTTAAGAGGAGAAGAAGTCTTCGCGTTCGGTAGACTTCGCTAACCGAACTGCTCCGACATCCTCCCCTCTTAAGAAACACCCTACCCAAAAAGGCGTT
>JAZSJO010000072.1:0-2023 GCA_045534365.1 Eubacteriales bacterium | reverse complement strand
CCAAGGAGTTGGCCATTAGTATTGTCTTCCTAAGACCGCTTGGCCTCCGACTTGGGTCGGTTATAAACTGATCGTTACAAATCATAAGATGAAAAACGCAAAAAGGCTTTTCCAACATAGGAAAAGCCTTTTTATATGAGTATTTTCGTGGGCCTTATTGCTGCTTCAGCGCCTCAGCAAGCTTTGCGGGAGTGTTGATGGCGGGGGAAAATTCAGCCTTGATCCCTGCATCTTCGAGCTCGATCAGAAGCTCTGCCAGGTCAAGAGAGTCAAGTCCCATTTCGGTGAATTTCTGGTCGGGGGAGTAGCAGGACACGGGCTTACCCTGATATTCTGCGATGATCTCGATAATCTTCTGTTCCATAATGTTTCTCCATTCTTTTGTTGATTCAAGGTATCTCTACGATAATAATTTTATCATAAAACGGCTTTATTGTCAATACGGAGCAAGGAAAACGCCGTTTTCAATTTTTGCTTATTCTATCGGAGCTTCCTTGAGGGCGATATTGACGGTGATATATTCTCCGCCGCGGTAGACGGTAAGGGTTACGGTATCGCCGCCGTAGAGGTTATTTAACACAGATATAAGCTGCTCGGCGGTATATACGCGGGTAGATCCTATTTTGGTTATGACGTCACCGTCAAAAAGCTTGCCGTGAGCGTCCATTCCCTCTGACGTTCCCTTGACGTATACTCCATCCTCGTCGGACTTGAACACCGCTTCGGGATTAGCCTCGGCGTATTCGTCGGTAACTGCCGCGATTCCCGAATCGGTATTGACGTACCAGGTATTCTTTTGCACGCTTACGCACGTCACGCCCATAAGCGGTCTGCCGCTGGCGATAGTGGACTTGACGCCGTCTGCATTTCCGTTTTCAATTATCGCGTTTACGATAGGAAGGACTCCGTCGGAGGGGAGAGCGAATCCCATTCCGTCAACTCCGTCCAGCTTGAGCGTTACGATCCCTACTACCTGACCGGCGGCGTTTATGAGCGCTCCGCCCGAGTTGCCGGGATTTACTGCGGCATCGGTTTGGATCATACGCATCTTTTTCTTAAGAGTGCTGCCGTCGTATATCTTTACGTTGCGGTTTACTGCCGAGATGATTCCCGTCGTTACCGAGTACGAGTAGTCGGTGCCCTTGGGAGAGCCTATGGCGTAAACTCTTTGACCGGCCTTACAATTCGAGCAATCGGAAACAAAGGTTGCGGGGCGAAGGCCTGTTTTGTTTATCTTGATGACCGCAACGTCGTCGTGCTCCGAATATCCGATAAGCTCTGCTTTTATATTGCTTGAAGAACCGTAGAGCTGAACGTATATTGCCGTAGCGCCCTCGACCACGTGATAATTGGTCACGATGTAACCGTTTGCGCTGAGGATTATTCCGCTTCCCGTACCCCCGGAGGTTTCCGTGTCAACGCTTACCACGACTACCGATTCCATAGCCTCTGCGATGATCTGCGAGTCGTCGTTGGCGTCGTTGGAGTAGGGAATAGCTACCACGGGTATGAACGCCACGTTGCCGATAGCGGAAACAAGTCCGATAACAAGGCAGGTCGACAGAGCGATCATAATAATTATTGATATAGCGGAGATCATAATTCCCGCGGTCAGGATACCCTGTCTTACGTTGCCGCTTTTCTGCTTGGGGGCGCTTTCGGGCTCGGTGGGAATTTTTGCGCTCTCCTCCTCGGAAATTTCAACGTCGGTGGAGGGATCCGTGCGCTCTTCTTCGGGTTTTTGAGGCTTGGTGGAGAGATTTACGCCCTCTTCTTCGGGCTTTGGGGACTCAGTGGAGGGATCTGCATCCTCTTCTCCAAGATTTTGGGCTTCGGTGGGGGCTGATTCTTCGTCTTTGGGACCGAGAGGCTCTTGACCTTGTGCGGTGTCGGGTTCGTCTATCTCGTCGCGGGAGTTTTCGTTATCGTTCATATTTGACCTCGTGGAATTTAGTGATTTCGGGCTGCCTCATATTAAGACAGCCCGAAATATGAAGTCGGAGGCCAAGCGGTCTTAGGAAGA
>JAZSJO010000017.1:0-4472 GCA_045534365.1 Eubacteriales bacterium | reverse complement strand
CTTATGCGAAACCCGAAGCTTGCCGCAAGTATCGTTGAATCCACGGTAAAAGCCTTAAAGCACACCCCCGTAACCGTTAAAATTCGCGCAGAAGTCGGAGGCCAAGCGGTCTTAGGAAGACAATACTAATGGCCAACTCCTTGGCTCACAGAACGACATGGCTACGATCCGACTTCTTATGCGAAACCCGAAGCTTGCCGCAAGTATCGTTGAATCCACGGTAAAAGCCTTAAAGCACACCCCCGTAACCGTTAAAATTCGCGCAGGATGGGATGATACGAGTAAAAACGCCGTAGAGGTCGCAAAAAGACTTGAAGCGGCGGGGGCGGCTCTCATTTGCGTTCACGGCCGTACGAGAGAGCAGATGTATAACCCCGGAATTGATATAGATATAATCGGTAAGGTAAAGAAATCCGTAAATATTCCCGTTATCGGTAACGGTGATATATATTCTGCCAACGATGCTGTAAATATGATGAGTATAACCGGCTGTGACGGCGTTATGATAGGTCGCGGATCGCTTGGAAACCCGTGGATATTTTCGGAAATTGCCGCAAGGCTCAACGGTCACAATTTCATACAGCCAACGCTTGAAGAAAAGCTTGATACCTGCTTGCGTCATATAGAGCTAATGCGTGAAAACAAGGGGGAATACACGAGCGCGGCGGAAATAAAGAAGCACGCGGCTCTCTATATCAAGGGAGTTCGTTCCGCAGCTTCGGTGCGCGACAGAATCATGAAGACTCGCACGACGGTTGAGATCGAAGATATTTTGAACGAGCTAAAAACTTTAGCGGAGGAAACCTGATGAGTAAATCGGCGGCTATATTTACAAAAGACAACAGATTTGCGCGAATGCTCGATATAGAGCTGTCTTCAATCGGCGTAAACGTGTTATCGGAGGATGAAAAAGAGCAATATTCCAACTCTGAATTATATACGATAATAGACCTTGATTCATATAACATATCAGATATAACCGATATCGAAAATTCAGGTACAATTATCGGATTTTCAAAACGCGAAAAGAAAGAAATAAAGGACCGTGACGTTAATTGCTCGTTTTTCTTCAAAAGGCCCTTTTTGACGTCAGAGCTTCTGCAAATATTTGCAAGTGCCGACGATTCGAAAGCTCACAAGTCAAAGACGGCGCACTCGCACAAAAAGCTTCACTACCTTTCGGTCGATAAAAACGAAAGGCTCGCCCTTTGGGGAGACCTGAAGATTCCCTTGAGCGAAAACGAATACAGAGTTCTTACCTTACTGTGTGAAAACAGAGGCAAGCTTGTCAAGCGTGAGAGATTATACTCACTTCTCGGTGCGGAGGATGGCAATATGGGAGACGTTTACATCTGTCATCTTCGCAGAAAAATCGATAATAAGCTTGGTCTGAAGCTTATATATACCGTTCGCGGTAAAGGATATATACTTAAAAACTGACATTTTTAAAGGAGTGCTTTATGAGGGCGGTGTTGACGTTCCTCTCTATACAACCGACGGTGACAGAGCTTTCATGCTTACGTTCGATAGAGCAAGTGATGACGATTTCTTCGGCTTAAACTACCGAGCTGCCGTTGGAAATTTCGAGCGCGCAGCAATGATAGATCATAAAATTGGAAATAATAAGCCATTTTTTGTAGATGAATTCGAGCAGAACGTTCGTTGCGCTGGGGCGAGCCCTTTTATCACCCTTTCTTCATTATGTATTCATATCCATTTGCAGTCGTTAAGCATTTTAAATCTACTTATAAGTAAATCAGATTTTTTCTATCGATATTTTCTAAAACTTCTCTCTCCGAAAAGTGAACACGCCTACCGCTTATAAGCTGATAGCTCTCGTGTCCCTTGCCCGCGAGCAGAACGAAATCTTCGCCCTCCGCAAGCTCAACTGCCTTCTCGATAGCCTTATTCCTATCCGCAATAGGATAGATCGTCTTGTCCGAGCCTTCATACGCCTTGCATATATCGTTGATAACGTTCATAGGATCTTCGTTATCAGGATTGTCCGAGGTAATGATAGAAATATCTGCGTGATCTCTCGCAGCCTCACCAAGCTCAGCAGGTATGGCGAAAGTCAAGCCGCCTACGCTGTCGAAAAGACAGATGATGCGCCGCGGCTCGTACTCGCGCAGAGCCTTCAGTACAGCGGTAAGACTTGCGCCGTTATGGGCGTAGTCGATAATAAACAGAGAATTAGGTCTTGATTCAAGTCTCACGATCTCAAATCTTCCCGGTATACGAAGCCTTGAAAGCTCCTCCACAACGAAATCAACGGGTATACCGAGCTTATGGCATATCGCAAGAGTTAAAAGAGCGTTTTCCGCGCTGTAAATTCCGGGAGAGGGAATAAATACGTCTATTCCGTGCTCGTCTATTGAAATTGGCGAATTATTGCCCGAGAAACACTCAAACGAGATACCCGGCAGAGCGCCGTTTCTG
Source organism: Eubacteriales bacterium (assembly GCA_045534365.1). Lineage (GTDB taxonomy): Bacteria > Bacillota > Clostridia > Oscillospirales > CAG-272 > SVTX01. Next base: position 2,033 of record JAZSJO010000017.1, on the reverse strand, counting down.
ACCTTCATCACGTTTCTTGCGAAAAGTGACGATTCAGAGCTTTTCGTCGATACGGTTATTACGTTATCGCACGATACTCCGTCAAGCATATAACGACAATGCTCGCTATCCGCGTTTGCAATGATGCATTTTGCGCCGTGATCGGTAAACAAAAGCTTTTTTGAAGCCATATAATGCTCAATATTGGGATGCTCAACGCCTCCAATATGGTCTTCATAGAGATTCGTGAACGCAGCTATCTCAAATTCAAGTCCGTGCGTTCTTTTCTGCCAAAGTGCCTGAGACGAGACTTCAATAACTACGGTTTTGATGCCGTCATTCTTCATTTCTTTGAGTATTTTCTGAAGCTCAAGACAGTCGGGGGTAGTGTTGGCGGTCTCAAGGATTTCACCGTTATAATAAATACCGTTTGTGCCGATATAGCCCACGGGCATACCGAAAGCAGAGGCAATATTATATACTGAAAGGGCTATCGTGGTTTTTCCTTTAGTTCCCGTAATGCCAACTATACGCATATCCTTTGAGGGATCACCGTAAAAATAGATCGCAAGGTTGCGCATGGCCTCTTCGGTATCGGGAACGATTATCACCGCCGCGTCCTCGGGCAGATCAAGCTCTCTTTGAGCAACAAAGAAACGCGCGCCGTTACTGTATGCCTGAGGCGCGTAAACGTGACCGTCTCTTAAAGCGCCGACCTTGCAAATAAAAAGACTCGTGGGTACTGCGAGACGCGAATCGTGACAGATGGAGAGTATCTCTCTTTTATTAAGTCTTTCGGGGATATTGCAGGATACGTAATCAATAACCGAAAGCATCTCTTTTATCTTCATTATTCGCTCTCTCCTTTCCGCAAGTCTTTTTCATTTGAAAACAGCTCGTCCTTATTAATAACGAGATAGGCGCACCCGACGTCCGCATAGCGCGCCGCAATGCTTCTCGAATAGTCGTCGAATACGATAAATACGGGGCAATAATATTCTTCAAATCTGCGTGAAAAATCCAAGATCGCTTCCTTGACCCATTCGTCACCGAAAGGCGAGACCTTGTGGCAATTGAACGAAATAAAGTGCGCAAGAGCAAACTTTTTTGCAAAAATATTCGCCTTTACACCGATCTTTTTGCGTAGCATTTTCGCGATGCGTACTGTCTCATCACCCGTACCCACGAGGACGGGGACTATATATTGATTTTCAAGAATATTCATCTTTTCTCCCGTAAGATTTATAATAACAGTACAATTATAACATATATTGCAATTTTTGTCATCTTAAAACAAAAAAATTTACACATTTTCCATTATTTTACTTGCAAAAGACATGTGAGTAGTATATAATATATTGGAAGTTCATTAAAGGAGCACGAGATGAAAAGAGAGAGCGTCTATAGGATATTTTCAAATATGCCGCGGCTTGAGACCGAGCGTTTCATACTTCGCAGAATGAGCATTGACGACACCGACGATATGTTCGAATACTCAAAGCGCGCCGACGTTACCGAATATCTCACCTGGTCTCCTCATCAAAGCAAGGCATATACCTTTGAATATCTTACCTATCTTAGAAGTCGTTATAAAACGGGGGACTTTTTCGATTGGGCGATAGTGTGCCGTGATACGAAGAAAATGATAGGCACCTGCGGCTTTACGAGATTTGATTTTCAGCACGACGCAGGAGAGATAGGATACGTTATAAATCCCGAATACGCAGGCAAGGGAATTGCCACCGAGGTCTCGGCAAGAGTTATACGATTTGGTTTTGAGAATCTTGATCTCAACCGCATCGAGTGCAAATTTATAGCGGATAATCACGCCTCGCGCAGAGTAATGGAAAAGAACGGAATGACCTTTGAGGGAATACGCCGCGGAGCTATGCTTATCAAGGGCGCGTATCGCGATATCGGCGTCTGCTCTATATTGCGTGAAGAATTTTTGCAAAAAAAAGATAAATAGCACTTGCAAAATCCATACGTTTGTGGTATAATATTAAAGTCAAAAATCAATATCTACCACGCCTCCATAGTTAAATGGATATAAT
>JAZSJO010000012.1:0-5437 GCA_045534365.1 Eubacteriales bacterium | reverse complement strand
GAATAACTTCTTAAAGGCGGGTCTGCAGGATCTCTGTCTTTCCCGTACCTCCTTCAAGTGGGGAGTTCCCGTTGATTTCGACGATAAGCATGTGGTATATGTTTGGTTCGATGCGCTTTGCAACTATATCACCGCGCTCGGATATGACCCCGATAAGAGCTATGAGGAGCAGAGCGAGCACTTCAAGAAATACTGGCCCTGCGACGTGCACATCATCGGTAAGGATATACTCCGCTTCCACACTATCTACTGGCCTATTTTCCTCATGGCATTGGATCTTCCTCTGCCCAAGCAGATATTCGGTCACCCTTGGTTTAATTTCGGCGCGGACAAGATGAGCAAGTCGAGAGGTAACGTTATATATGCCGACGAGCTTGCGGAGAGATTTGGAGTTGACGGCGTGAGATATTACGCTCTTGCCGTATGCCCTTTGCAAACGATGGAAGCATCACATACGAGACGGTCATCAAGAGATTCAACACCGACCTTGTAAACAATCTCGGAAATCTCGTTAAGCGTACCCTTGATATGCAGAAGAAGTATTTTGACAAGGTCGTTCAGGCACCCTCCGAGGCAGAGGAGCTTGACGGAGAGCTGAAGGCGGCTTGCGTTAAGGCTTATGAAGGACTCGTCAGGAATATGGACGCGTTCAGAGTTGCCGACGCGCTTGAACGTATCTTTGAGATGCTCTCGCGCGCGAATAAATATATTGATGAAACTACTCCCTGGACTCTCGCTAAGGACGAGAGCCAAAAGGCTCGTCTTGGCACGGTGCTTTACAATCTTCTTGAAGCTATCCGTTGGGGAGCGGTGATGCTTGCTCCTTTTATTCCCGAGACCGCGCAGGCTATACTTGAAATGCTCGGAACGGACAAGGTAGATTATCCCACCATCGGCACCGACGAAAGCTTTGGCGGCATCGTTGTCGGAAGCGTCGTAGGCGACTCCAAGGTGTTGTTCGCGCGTATTGACGAGGCGAAGCTTCTCGCAGAGCTCGAGGCTGAAATGGCGGCTAAAAAGGCTGCGGCAGAGGCTGCGGCGAAGGCGGCGGAGATCCCCGAGAAGCCCGAGGGATGCGCTCTCATCGGCATTGAGGACTTTATGGGCGTTGAGCTCCGCACGGCGAAGATACTTGAATGTGAAAAGGTGCCGAAGGCGAAGAAGCTTCTCAAGCTTAAGATAGATTTGGGATACGAAAAGAGACAGGTGGTGTCGGGAATCGCCAAGTGGTATCAGCCTGAGGATCTTATCGGCAAGAAGATAATAGTCGTTGCTAATCTGAAGCCTGCAACTCTTTGCGGCATCGAGTCTAACGGAATGATCCTCGCGTCGGGTGAGGAAACCGTCAGAGTCGTATTTTTGGCAGACGATACTCCTCTTGGAGAGAGAGTAAGATAATTAATTAGATGCAAGAAGGGGAGAACTGCCAAAATACGCGGTTCTCCCTCTTTGCAAATTAAGACGTTCAAATTTTGATTTGTCAAAACGTTTTTACTAACTTTTCTTGTCACCAGCGACAAGAAAAGTTACAAAAGAAACGCCGCTTAAGAGGAGAAGAAGTCTGCGCGTTCGGTAGACTTCGCTAACCGAACTGCTCCGACATCCTCCCCTCTTAAGAAACACCCTACCCAAAAAGGCGTTTATTAAATACAACAAGTGAAATTTTGCTTTAAGATATGCTCTGTAAGGTGGGGAGTTTTCTTAAAGAGGGGAGATCTTTTTCTCCCCTCTTTAAGCGGCGTTTCTTTGGTTCGTTTCTTTCCGCTGGTGGAAAGAAATGAACAAGAAAAGAAACTGATAAACAGCAATTTGTCAAATGTTTTTTGAAAATTTGTAACCATTCATAAAAAAGGGCGACATATTGTATGAAGCCCGAAATACAAAAACAAATCGAGGTATACCATGGACGACTGCAAAATCGTTGACTTGTATTGGGCGCGAAATGAAGAAGCCATAACCGAGTCCGATAAAAAATACGGCAGAATGCTCTCTTCGCTGTCATATTCCTTGCTGTCCTCCCGCGAGGACGCCGAGGAATGTGTCAACGATACGTATCTTGACGCCTGGGGCGCTATGCCCGACGCGCGTCCCGACTATCTGGGCGCATTTCTGTCGAAAATAACCCGCAGGATCTCTATCGACCGCTTCAGACAGAAGCACAGGGAAAAGCGCGGAGGCATCGACAATCTCTTGAGCGAGCTTGACGAATGTATACCGTCGGGACAGACTCCTTTCGAGGAATACGAAAACCGACGGCTCGGCGACGCCTTGAACGATTTTCTCTACTCGCAGGACAGAGAAAAGAGAGTAATATTCATTTTGCGTTACTTTTATTCCAAATCGGTGCAGGAGATAGCCGAAAGGCTTGATATCAGCGTGCCGAAGGTCAAGACCACACTTTTCAGAATGAGAAAAGAGCTGCACGACAGACTTGAAGAAGGGGAGCTTTTATGAAGAACAGAAAAGATAAAATTGAATACCTGTTCGACGGTATCGGTGAGATAGACGATAAGCTTCTCACGGAGGCGCTTGCCTACAAGCCCATACGCCGCAGAAAATATAATTTCGGTCTTATAGCGGCTTGTCTTGCGCTCATAATTGCCGTCGCGCTGGTATTTCCTATGCTTCAAAACGGTTTCGTCGTTGGCGAGAACGAGAAGGTCGACGAGGGGATGCTTGACGTGAACGTCTCGTACGATTCGCTCGACGCTCTTATGCTCGGCATAAGGGACGGAGGCGATTATGAGAACGTATCGTCTGCGTCGGAGCTTTCCTATACGGACGGAGCTTGCATCGTATGGAAATACGACGATAGCGAAAGCTTCTGCGTAAAATATGTCAACGATCGCCAATTTGAAAGACTTTCTGACGGAATGGGTAAGGGAGACGAGGTCGGTGAAAGCTCTCCCGAGCTTTCGTGCCGAGTCTGGATAGTAGACGGGGAGGGTATCGTCCGCTCGCCCTATCTTAAGGAAACCGCAGGAAACGAGGGCTTATCGGTCTTCGAATACGAGGCGGAGATAATACCCACCGAGGAATTGATCGATTGTATTTCGGATATGTTAACTTGAACTTAATTTAAGGAGGTTACTATGAAAATCAGAATTAAATCGGTAAAATTGTTGTCTGTAGCATTGGCTGCGATGCTTATACTCAGCCTTGCTTCTTGCAGCTCGGCAGGCGAGGAGATGGGCGATATGGACGGATTTTCCAATAATGCTTCTATGGGCAGTGCGGGCGTGTCGGGTAATCACGCGGGAGTTGACGACGGCAAGTACGACGTTATGACCGAGGCGGAAATGGAGCAAGACGCAGCGGAAGACGCCGAGGTGATCGCTCCGTCGGAAAAGGACGAGACTACGCTCCCAAGCTTTGTGGAGAACCCCTTTATAAATACCGACGAAAACAACGTGTCGACCTTCTCGGCGGACGTTGATACCGCTTCTTATTCTTATTTCCGAAAGCTCATAAATCAAGGCTACGGTCTTACCGAGCTTATAAACGGCGGCACGGCGTTCCGTACAGAGGAATTTATCAATTATTTCAAGTACGACGTGGCAACTCCTGAAGAAAATGAGCTTTTTGGCGTACACACAGAAATGATAAGCTGTCCTTGGAATGCAGAAACTATGCTTTACCGTCTGACGCTTCAGGCAGAGAAGGCAGAAAACAACGTAGGCAATAATCTTGTTTTCCTTATCGACGTTTCGGGCTCTATGTCCTCACGCGATAAGCTTCCCTTGCTCAAAGAGGCTTTTGCTTATCTCGTGGATAGCCTCGACGAGAAGGATACAGTTTCGATAGTTACCTATTCGGGCAGAGAAGCGGTGGTGCTTGAGGGCTGTCAGGGATCGAAGAGCGAGACTATAATGAACGCTATCAATAACCTGAACGCCTCGGGCTCTACGAACGGCGAGGCAGGACTTACGATGGCGTACCGTATCGCAGAGGAATACTTTATCGAAGGCGGCAATAACCGTATAATTATGGCGTCGGACGGCGACTTGAATGTGGGCATATCCTCCGCGAGCGAATTGACCTCTTATATCGAGGAAAAGAGAGAACAGGGCGTTTATCTGTCTGTTCTCGGATTTGGAACGGGTAATTACCGCGACAGTAATATGGAAGCGTTGGCCGACAACGGAAACGGAGTTTATTACTACATTGACGGACTTTCCGAGGCCGAAAAGGTGTTCGGAACAGACCTGCTCGGCACTCTTTATACCGTCGCCGAGGACGTAAAGCTCCAGATAGAATTCAATTCCGATCTTGTTGAATCCTACCGACTTGTCGGTTACGAAAACCGTATATTGAACAAGGAAGATTTCGAGGACGATACCAAGGATGCGGGTGAGGTCGGCTCGTCTCATCAGGTCACCGTTTGCTACGAGATAAAGCTCTCTCCCGTAGTTCAGGATAGCGCGGTTATCTTTCCGCTTATGACTCTTCGCGTGAGATATAAGGATCCCGGCGAGCCTATAAGTTTGCTTAACGAGTATCCTATGGGATACGAGCTGATAAAGACCGAAGCCGACGAGGATATGAGATTTATTTCTGCAGTCATCGAGACCTGTATGATACTTCACAGAAGTGAGCATCTTGGCAACATTACGCTTGACAGCGTTATCGAGGAGCTTGGATCTCTCGACCTTGCTTCTTATCCCGAAAGAGTTGAATTCCTTGAGCTTCTTAAAAAGCTTACGAAATAATATTTTGGAGAGCTTGAATTATGAAATTAAGATGGAATTTGTTCATTTGCGCGATAGCGGTGCTCGTCTGCCTTTTATCACTCGCCTCTTGTAATGCAAGTGACGATGTGTTGATAGGCGGCGACCCTCTGTCGCGGGATAAGGTCGCGTTTCCTGCGGGGCCTTGGTCTCCCGAGGACATAACCGAAAACCACGATTATGACGGCGACAGAGATCTGGGTATGGTCAGCGAGGGAAGACTGTATTTTCATCATTCAAAAACAGAAGCCTTGCTTGTGGATTCAAAGGGAAGTCTTACTTGGCTCTACTCGGATAACAAGGATATTTTCGCTCCCTTTGATACGGGCGATTACGTCCGTGTAGGTCACGGAATGATAATGGAGAGCTACCCCGGACAGACCTATATATCCCAAATTGCCTTGATCGAGGACGGAGATGTAAATTCCTTTACCGACGAGGAATGGGGAAGGCTTTCCGAAGTTTTCGTCGGCGGGCTTGAAAGATAAAAAACAAAAAGCGGCTTTGCCGCTTTTTGTTTTTTATAAATTGCAGTTTAGCGGTGAGATGCACTTTGTTGTAGGGCGGGGGCTTGCTCCCGCCGTTGCGAAAAATTCAGGCGTTCGTTTACGGGACGTCGAGGCAGGCGAAGCCGTATAAAGACGTCCCCTACGGCTTTGAGCGCTTCCATATCATTTCACGGGTAAAAATTGCATAATCGTTTATTTTCG
>JAZSJO010000135.1:0-3307 GCA_045534365.1 Eubacteriales bacterium | reverse complement strand
GGTTTGCGTGAAGCACCTCCGCCATAGGAGAGCCCGTAACGTACGTTCTTTCTTGAGGAAGACCGCGCTCGTGAAGATAGGTTCTCGCCTGCTCGGAGTATGCAAGGTTGACGTCGGAAATGATGTCAACTATGCGTCGATTGGTCTCCTCGGGGAGACATTCGTCCTTACATCTGTTACCCGCTTCCATATGGAATATCGGGATATGAAGCCTCTTTGCCGCAATAGCCGAGAGACAAGAGTTGGTGTCTCCGAGAACAAGAAGCGCGTCGGGCTTGATCGTATTCATCAGCTTATAGGAGCAGTTGATGATATTGCCGACCGTCGCACCGAGATCGTCGCCAACGGCGTCCATATACACCTCGGGCGCGTCAAGCTTCAGGTCTTTGAAAAAGACACCGTTCAGATTATAGTCGTAGTTCTGTCCCGTATGTGCCAAAATGCAATCGAAATACTTGCGGCACTTGTTTATCACAGCTGCAAGACGGATGATTTCGGGGCGTGTGCCGACTATGATAAGAAGCTTTAATTTACCGTTATTTTTAAAGCTTACGTCGCTGTAATCAAGTTTTATATTCATTCTACCACCTCAAAAAAAGTATCAGGGCTATTCTGATCAAACTGCTCGTTTGCCCACATCAGCGTTACGAGGTCGTCTTTATCGGACAGATTTATTATGTTATGGGTATAGCCAGGAAGCATATGCACCGCCTCGATCTTCTCGCCCGAAACCTCGAAATTCAAGACCTCGTCGCTTCCGATCTTTCTTTGCTGAATAAGACCTTTTCCGCTGACGACGATGAAAAATTCCCACTTGGTATTGTGCCAATGCTGACCCTTTGTAATGCCGGGCTTTGAGATATTTACCGAGAACTGACCGCACTTGTCGGTCTTAAGCAGCTCGGTAAAGCTACCTCTCGCATCCACGTTCATTTTTAAGGGAAATGACACCTTTTCTTTCGGTAAATACGACAAATACGTGCTGTAAAGCTTCTTTGCGAAGCTGTTTTCGGGTATTTCGGGCATTACGAGCGTTTTTGGCTGGTCGCGGAAGCCTTCAAGCAGTGAAACTATCTCGCCGAGTGTGACTTTATGCGTCACGGGAGCGGCGCAGAAGCGTCCGTTATCGCAAAGCAGAGTATTTATACCGTCAAACTCACAACGGTGTTCTCTTCCGTGGAGAGCACCTATCATTTCGTCAACGAGATCGTCGATGTAAAGCAGCTCAAGCTGAACGCTTGGATCGCTGACCGTTATGGGCAAGTCGTTTGCAATATTGTTGCAAAATGTCGCAACGGCACTATTGTAATTCGGTCTGCACCACTTGCCAAAAAGATTTGGGAAGCGGTAGACAAGTACCTTCGCGCCCGTCTCGTCGGCATAAGAGAAGAAAAGCTCCTCCCCCGCCCTCTTGCTCCTGCCGTAATCGTTATCATAGCGACCTATCAGAGTCGCCTGAAGCGACGACGAAAGCATTACGGGGCATTTATTGTTATATTTTTTCAGAGTTCCAAGCAGCTTCGAGCCAAATCCAAAATTGCCTTTCATAAACTCTTCGTTATTCTGCGGACGGTTGACTCCCGCAAGATTAAATACGAAATCGGCGTTTTGGCAGGCATTGTCAAGCGAGGTCTCCTCGGAATCAACATCATAGAGATAAAGCTCTTCTATTGATAGCTCGGGAAATCTTCTGTCCTTGCCGTCCCTTATATTTTTTAGGGCTTCGGTGAGGTTTTTTCCGACGAATCCCGTAGCGCCCGTTATAAGTATCTTCATTTTTTCTCCTTATTTGTCAAACAATGCAAGCTCGTCACGGATATACTGCAGAGAGAGCAGCTTTTCCTTGACTCCCTCAACGTCAAGCAGCTCGGTATTGTGAGAATTGAACTCGGTCAGGGTATTTCTTTCGGTATCACCCTTATTGAAATATTTATCGTAGTTAAGACCGCGCTTATCGCAAGGCACGCGGTAAAAATTACCGAGGTCGATGGCGTTAGCGCACTCCTCGTTGGTAAGGAGCGTCTCGTACATCTTCTCGCCGTGACGTATGCCGATTATCTTTATCGCGTCCTTATCTCCGCCGAAAAGCTCGCAGACCGCCTCTGCCTGAGTCTTGATAGTGCAAGCGGGGGCTTTCTGAACGAGAATATCGCCGCTTTCGCCGTGCTCAAAGGCGAAAAGCACAAGATCGACCGCCTCGTCAAGCGACATAATAAATCTCGTCATAGTAGGATCGGTTATCGTTATCGGATTGCCCGATTTTATCTGGTCGATCCAAAGCGGTATGACCGAGCCGCGAGAGCACATTACGTTTCCGTATCTCGTGCAACAGATCTTCGTCTTTTCGGGACTGACCGTTCTTGATTTTGCCACGATGACCTTCTCCATCATCGCCTTGCTCGTTCCCATTGCGTTTACGGGATAAGCCGCCTTGTCTGTGGAAAGGCAGACTATATTTTTAACGCCCGCGTCGATCGCCGCCGTCAGCACGTTCTCTGTGCCCAGAACGTTAGTCTTTACCGCTTCTATGGGAAAGAATTCGCATGAGGGCACCTGCTTGAGCGCCGCCGCGTGAAATATGTAGTCAACTCCGTGCATAGCGTTTCTCACACTTTGGATATCACGCACGTCACCGATATAAAATTTGATCTTTTCTGCAACGGCAGGCTTCGTTACCTGAAAATAGTGACGCATATCGTCCTGCTTCTTTTCGTCACGCGAAAAGATCCTTATTTCCCCAATATCGGTCTCGAGAAAGCGGTTAAGCACGGCGTTACCAAAGGAGCCCGTGCCGCCTGTTATAAGAAGTGTTTTACCTGTGAACAAACTCATATTCTATCTCCATTCTGCCGCTCAAACGGCATTTTTTATCTTTTCAAAATGGGATCTGCGAAAAAGCTTTATAGTTTCAGGATAAAGCGTTTCGGCTCGCTTGATCCTTCAAATAATTCATAAAATTCTCTTTATTTTCTTTTGCCGTGGTCGTAGGTCTGCCAAGATCGTCTCTCGCTCCTATTGAGCATTTGACCTCGATAAAGGAAAGCTTTTGAGTAGTCTTCGCCTCGTTCAGTATCTTGTCAAGCTCTTCAAGCTTGGATACCGATGCCGTCCTCGGATAACCGCAACCCTCCGCTATCTTGCAAAGGTCTATCTTCTCCGCAACGGTGGGCATTCCTCCAACCGTTTCGTGCGCGCCGTTATTTATGACGACGTGTATTATATTTTCGGGTGCGTTTGCTCCAAGCAGAGCCATAGCATCCATATGCATCAAAAGCGCGCCGTCACCGTCGATTATCCAGATCTTACG
>JAZSJO010000121.1:0-12442 GCA_045534365.1 Eubacteriales bacterium | reverse complement strand
TGCTTGCGCGGAGCAACGAAGCGTGGCGCAAATTATCGCAGGTCTCACACGCTCATCTTCTTGCCTATATAGAACGGCATCGTCTCATGCCCCGACAGCGTCCTGCCGTCCTTGATGATAACGTTCTTATCGGCAACCACGCAATTAAGGCTCGCGCCCTGACAAACGTAAGTATCCTGGAAGAGTATCGAATTCTTGACGATCGCTCCCTTTCCTATATGAACGCCGCGGAAGATTATCGAGTTTTCAACAGTTCCCTCAATAACGCAGCCCTCAGCCACCACGCTATTAGTGACCTTCGCGCCCTCGCAGTAGCGAGTAGGCGCGCTGTTACGCACCTTCGTAAGCACGGGACGGTTCTTGATGCCGAAAAGTCTCTCTCGCGCGTCGGTCTCAAGAAGCTTCATCGAGCATTCGAAATAGCTTTCAAGAGAGCCTATATGAGCGTACCAGCCGTCGTACTTATAGACCATATAATTAGCCTTGCTCACGTTCTTCATTATTACGTCGTAAAGGAAGCTGGTCTGTCCGTGGGAGATAGCGTTCTCGACCACGCCGAGAAGATACTGTCTCTTCATGACCATAATGTTTATGTATATCTGCGCGTCCTCATCGCCGATCTTATCCTCTGTGACCTCGAGTATTCTGTCATTCTCGTCTGAGCGGATGAGCGTAAGAGTTTCGCCCTTATTGACACCGATAAGCTCGGAGGATTTGGTAACGAACGTGATATCCGCCTCCGTCGCCGCGTGTCTTTCGATAACGTCCGTAAGATCGATGTTACAGATAACGTCGCAATCGGACATTACCACGTATTCCTCGTTACATCTGTTGAGGAAGTTCAGCGTTCCCATAAGCGCTTCAAGGCGGGAGGTATAAAACTTATTAGCGCCCGCGTTGTTAAACGCCGAGATAAAGGGAGGAAGTATCTTGATGCCTCCGCTTCTTCTCGCAAGATCCCAGTCCTTACCGTTGCCGAGATGGTCAAGGAGAGACTGATAATTATTATGAGTTACGATGCCTATCTTGGAAATACCCGAATTTACCATGCTCGAAAGAGCAAAATCAACAAGACGGTATCTGCCGCCGAAGGGTACGGAGCCGATGGTTCTCATTCTCGTAAGCTCGGGAATACTGTTATCGTGTATATTTGAAAATATAAGACCTACTGCTGTCATTTCGTTGCCCTCCCGTTAAATTAAAGTTCAGAGATTATTGCGCCGTCTTCGATAACGGCGCCGTTTGGTACGGTAATGTCTTCGCCTATGACCGTGATACCCTTCGCTTTGTCCTTAGCTTCGCCTACGATACAGCCAGCTCCGATCTCGACGTTGGTATCTATGATCGAGTAGTTGACGGTAGCGCCCGAGCCGACCACGGTGTCACCCATAAGCACGCTGTCCTTAACGTAAGCGCCCGGCATTACCTTGACGCCCGCGCCAAGCACGCTGTTCTTGACCGTACCGTAGATCTCGCATCCGTCGGTCACGTAGCAGTTGACGACCTTTGCGTTCTCACCCACATACTGAGGGCCTCCCGACTGATTTCTCGAGTAGATCCTGAAATTATGGTCGCCAAGATCAAGCACGGGATCACTACCGATAAGATCCATATTAGCTTCCCAGAGAGAGTTGATAGTTCCAACGTCCTTCCAATAGCCCTCGAAGGGATACGCAAACATCTTCTCGCCTGCCGCAAGCATATTGGGAATTATATTCTTACCAAAATCGTTGGACGAGCCCTCGGTCGCCTCGTCCTCCTCGAGATACTTCTGAAGCTTATCTCTGTTGAAGATATATATACCCATCGACGCGTTCGTGCTATCGGGATTCTTCGGCTTTTCGGTAAACTTGTAGATAGAGCCGTCCTCATTCGTGCTCATAATACCGAAACGGCTTGCCTCCTCGATAGGCACGTCGATGACCGCTATCGTACAGTCCGCGCCCTTCTCCTTATGATACTTGAGCATCTTGGCATAATCCATTTTATAAATGTGGTCACCCGAGAGGATAAGAACGTAATCGGTGTCGTATCTGTTTATAAACGCGAGATTCTGATATATAGCGTTTGCCGTGCCCTTATACCAATCCGCGCCCTTCTGTCCCTGATAAGGAGGAAGGATTTTAACGCCTCCCCAGATCCTGTCAAGATCCCAGGGCTGACCGTTGCCTATATACTCGTTAAGCACGAGGGGCTGATATTGGGTAAGCACGCCAACGGTATCTATGCCCGAATTGATACAGTTTGAAAGAGTAAAGTCGATAATTCTGTACTTTCCTCCAAAGGGTACGGCGGGCTTGGCAGTCTTCGTGGTCAAGGCGTAAAGTCTTGAGCCCTGTCCGCCTGCAAGAAGCATTGCTACACATTCTTTTTTCTTAAACATAAGAAAATCTCCTCTTTTATGATGAAAATTTGAATTTTTTCGCCTTTTTTCAGGCATTCGGGTCTGTGAACGGTATTACTCTTTTTGTTTTGCGGTCTTGCTTTTTCTTTTTTTGGGTTTCTCGGGCGCTACGCTCTCGGGCCTTCTCTCCTTCACGAGCTTCAGGATACTGACGCCCAGTGGAGGAAGCCTCATCCGTATACCCTCGGTATATCCCTCGCTCTCGTCTATCGTGAAGCTTTCAAAGCTCGCGCCCTTATTGGTGACTCCGCTTCCGCCGTATCTTTCATCGTCGGAATTGAATATCTCCTCGTATACGCCTGCTTCAGGCACGCGAAGGAAATTATCCTCGTACGTTGCGGGGGTAAAATTCAGTGCCACGATAAGCTCGTGTCCGTTCTCGGCGATTCGTCTGTAGGATATTACGCTTCTGCCGTCGTTGTTCACGTCTATCCACTTAAATCCGTTCCAGCCGTCGTCGACCTGCCACAGCTCGGGGTATTTCAGATAAAGATTATTGAGGTCTGCCATATAAAGCTGATGCTTTGCGTGAGCCTCGTAATCAAGCAAGAACCATTCTATATCGTCGGCGTACGCCCACTCGCGGAACTGTCCTATCTCGTTGCCCATAAAGGTCAGCTTTTTGCCGGGGTGAGTCATCCTATACGCCTCAAACACTCTCGCTCCCGCGAATTTTCTCCAATAGTCGCCGGGCATCTTATCGAGAAACGACTTTTTACCGTGTACCACCTCGTCGTGAGAGATCGGAAGCACGAATCTTTCGTTAAAGGCGTACATCAAAGAAAACGTCACCTTATCGTGATGATACGAGCGGTAGATCGGCTCCTTTTCGGCAAAGAACAGAGTATCGTTCATCCAGCCCATATTCCACTTCAGGTCAAATCCAAGTCCGTTCTCGCCCTCAAACGTAGTTATTCCCTGCCACGCGCTCGACTCCTCGGCGATCATCAGCACGTCGGGATGATTGCGCTTTATAGTCCCGTTAAGCTTTTTAAAAAATGCTATCGCCTCAAGGCAACGGTTGTCACCGTAAACGTTAGGCAGCCACTCTCCCGGCTCTTTATCGTAATCGAGATAGACCATAGACGTGACCGCGTCGACACGCAAGCCGTCGGCGTGGTATTTCTCTATCCAATAGATCGCGTTGGATACGAGGAAGGACTGTATCTCCTCGCGTCCCACGTCAAAGCGTCTGGTTCCCCAGCCTCTGTTCTCCATTCGGTCAGAGCCCTGATATTCATACAGCGGCTGTCCGTCGAACTCGTAAAGACCGAAGGCGTCCTTCGGGAAATGCGCGGGTACCCAGTCGAGAATAACTCCTATCCCCGCCGTATGCATAGTGTCGACGAAGCCCATAAAATCCTTCGGGGTGCCGTATCTTGAGGTAGGTGAATAATAACAGCCCACCTGATAGCCCCAAGAGCCGTCGAAGGGATGCTCCATAACGGGCATAAGCTCGATATGGGTATATCCCATCTGCTTGACGTAGGGAGCCAGATCGTCGGCTATCTCTTTATAGGAATAATAGCTTCCGTCCTCGTGTCTCTTCCACGAGCCTAAATGAAGCTCGTATATATTCAAGGGCTGGGAATAAAAATCATCGCCAAAGCTCTCGCTTCTCTGCTCGAGCCAGCCCTTATCGTGCCATTTGAAGTCGTCGATATCGCATACAATGGACTCGCACTGCGGCGGCTGCTCGGTAAGATATCCGTAAGGGTCGGTCTTATATACCTGCTTGTCACCGTTATAAAATTTATACTTGTAGCCATATCCTTCGCGGATGACGTCCGAGGAGATGACCGCTTCCCAGATTCCCGAATCGGTAACTCTGGTCATCGGATCGCTTTCAGACCAATCGTTGAAGCCTCCGACGACGAAAGCGGCGCTTGCGTTTGGAGCCCAAACGCGAAAAACGTAGGATGCGTCCTCTTTGTGAACGCCCATAAATTCATAAGCTCTTTCAGCCGTTCCCGAATGGAAAAAATAGCCGTCGGTGCCGATATCACGCTTGCTCATTTCATCATCTCCTTCTGCCATAGCGACAAAAAATGAAAAACAAGCGGCTCGGGTGGCAAAAATTACCAAAAAGCCGCTCGAAAAACATATTTTTTCTTAATACTATTATACCACGTTTTTTACTTACTGTCAATGCACAAAACCTCTAAATATAAAGTGTAATATATGTCAAAATTAACAATATCCAGCGCACGTACGACATTTATTGCTTTAAACAGCCTTTCTTCCGTTTTTTCCTTCGGATCAAGGCATTGAAATTTCCAAAATCCACTGTTGACAATCAGGCTTGAATTTGATATAATAAGCTTAAGTATGCAATTATATTGAAAGGAGAGTGCTACGTTGGATAATTATTTCAGAGACGTCGTGGGAAACGGCATATTGACAGAGCGCTTGTCCCGAGATATCAGAGAAAACAAGCTCTCTCACGCATACATTCTCGAAGGGCCTGGCGGAAGCGGACGGCACACGGTCGCGCTGAACGCCGCGGCGGCGTTGTGCTGTGAGGATAGGCAAGGAAATATTCCTTGTAAAAAATGCAAAAACTGCCAAAAGATCCTTGAAGGAAAATCCCCCGATATAATCAGCTTAGGACTCGAGGACGATAAATCCTCGATCGGAATCGAGACCGTCAGATTTCTGCGAAACGACATACACGTCGCTCCCAACGACCTGAAGGTAAAGGTCTATATCATCGATGACGCCGACCGTATGACCGTTCAAGCCCAAAACGCATTTCTCCTCTCCCTCGAGGAGCCTCCCTCCTATATTCTATTCTTCCTGATATGCGAAAATTCCACCGATCTGCTTGAAACGGTCAGAAGCCGCGCCCCCGTCCTCCGCACCGAAAGGCTTAAAAGTGATCAGGTGGAAGTATATATCCTTGACCACGATAAAAGGGCAAGAGAATTAAAGGAGACGAACGAGGAGGACTTTCGCTCGCTTATTTCGGTAAGCGCGGGAAGCATCGGATACGCGCTTGCGCTTCTTGACGCAAAAAAACGCAAGCAGGTATTCGAATACCGCAGAGTCGCCGCAGGTCTTATCTCGATGCTCTCGTCAAGAAACAGGCAGGGCGCGCTCGAGGCAATATCTCTTTTCGGAACTAAAAGAGCCGAGGTCTTGCGCCAGATAACCTTCCTTCAATACGCTATACGCGATCTCCTGCTTTTGAAAAAAAGCGACGACGCGCCGCTCTGCTTTTTCGAGGACAGAGAGGCGGCGATCGAGCTGTCCACGCATTTTACTGCAAACGGCCTGTTCGATCTTTACGACGCGTCGGCGACCGCTATCGACGACCTTGAGGCAAACTCAAACGTTCGTCTCACTCTTATGAATATGATGCAGAGATCAAAGCTCATTTAACCTATACAGAAAGTTGGTAAAATATGAATTCTGAAAACAAAAAGCCGCAGGATACAAGACAAGCGGGCGAGCATCACAACAAAAACAAAAACAAAAACAAAAACAGAAGAAAGCCTTACTATATGAAGAAAAAGAATCGTCACGGCAACGATAACCGCAGCCGAGACGAAAAGAATATTCAGGTCTCGGGTAACGCTCAGGAAAATCCTGCCGAGGCGGCGTTCGTCAACGCGGAGTCCGATATCCGCAATGACGGTGCTATCGTGTTTGAAGCCGACGACTCCATGACTCCCGACGTGGTAGTTTCTATCGAGGACGACGACACCCCTACCGTTCACGTTACGGGCGTCAGATTCAAGCCGGGCGGAAAGATATATTTCTTTGACAAGGAGGAGCTCGTGATCAAAAGCGGCTCGTTCGTTATCGTTGATACCGCGCGCGGTCTCGAGTTCGGCGAGGTTGCGTTTGGCGACAAGGAGGTCAAGGAGACGTCCTTGGTGCTTCCCTTGCGCAAGGTCATAAGAGTTGCCACCGAGGAAGATATCAAGCACGACAAGGAAAATAAGGCAAAGGAAGAAGAGGCGTTCGGGATCTGCCTTGAAAAGATAAAGAAGCACTCTCTTGATATGAAGCTTATCGAGGCGCAGTATTCCTTTGACAATTCAAAGCTTCTCTTCTATTTCACGTCCGCAAGCCGAGTCGACTTCAGAGAGCTTGTAAAGGACCTTGCAAGCGTCTTCAAAACGAGAATAGAGCTTCGCCAGATAGGTATTCGTGACGAAGCCAAGATAATGGGAGGACTCGGAGTTTGCGGCAGACCTCTGTGCTGCTCTACCTTCCTCTCGGATTTCGTTCAGGTATCTATAAAGATGGCGAAGGAGCAGAATCTTTCTCTCAATTCGGGCAAGATCTCGGGCTGCTGCGGAAGACTTATGTGCTGTCTGCAGTATGAATATCCCACCTACGCCGAGGAAAGCGCAAAAACTCCTCCCGTGGATTCGGTCGTCAAAACGAAGGACGGCGTCGGAACGGTGACCGAGAGCAACGTGCTTGCGGGAACGCTCAAGGTACGCCTGAAGGATAAGCCCGATTCTCCTCCCGCGCCCTACAAGCGCGACGAGGTAACTCTTATTTCCAAGCCCAATAAAAATGACGACGAAAAGGACAATTGATCGCAAAACTTCAAGCTTCGTTTTATTTTCGACGGTATTTGACAAAAGAACTTCGACTTTTGGGTAAATTAGCCTATGCTAACTCCGCGTTTTTGTTTAATATGTCCAAAAAATCTAATAATTTTTGTTGAGTTTTTTTTGCAAAGACGGTTGAAATCGCGAAACGTTTATGATATAATATTGGTGTTAAAAACAAAAATATATTTTTTGGAGGTACTTATCATGGCATACAAGATCACATCTGATTGCATCGCTTGCGGCGCTTGCGCTGCTGAATGTCCCGTTGAGGCTATCGCTGAGGGTGATGGCATCTACGTAATTGACGCTGATACCTGCATCGATTGCGGTAACTGCGCAGAGGCTTGCCCCGTTAGCGCGCCTGTTCAGAAATAATACATAGCCTGACTTATTTTCGCCGGGTCTCCGTTTTTACGGTGAGCCCGGCGTTTATTTTTAGTTTTCGGCTTTACAATCTTTTTTGAAAAGAGGTACTCCTTTGGAAACAATTACAAAAATCAATGAAAACCTCTCACTTATACAAAACACCGACGGATTGACCTTCGGCACCGACGCTTATCTTCTATCCGCCTTCGTAGTCGGCGGCAAGAAGCTCGTCGGCGCTGATCTTGGAAGCGGAACGGGTATCATTCCCCTGCTCTGCGCCTCAAAGGACAAGGCGGCAAGGATATACGCCGTCGAGATACAGAGCGAATTCGCGTCTCTTATCAAAAGAAATGCCGAGATTAACGCTCTTTCCGATAAGATCCGGTCGATCTGCGCCGACGCGCGCGAGTTAAAATCGACCGATCTATTCCAGGAGCTTGATTTCGTTACGGCAAATCCGCCTTATATGAAGATCGACAGCGGCAAGAGAAACGAACGTGACGAAAAATACATCGCGCGGCACGAGGTCTGCGGTGACATTGGCGATTTTTGCGCCTGCGCCAACCGTCTTCTCAAGCACGGCGGCAGATTCTACACCGTCTGGCGTCCCGACCGTCTGGTCGACCTCATCACCGCTCTTCGCGCAAACAGGCTTGAGCCTAAATTGATAACCTTCGTCTGCGCTACACCCGAAAGCGAGCCTTCTATAGTTCTCGTCCGCTCCGTCAAGGGCGCGGCGTCGGGAGCCGTTGTCACGAGAAATCTGTTTCTGCATGACACGAAGGAGGCGGCGGCAAAAAGCATCTTGTCTGCAGACGCGGCAAAAATATACGAAAATTGCTCCTTTGAAGCATTCAAATAAATCCGCAAAGGAAATTTACGATGGAAAATATGAAACGCATCCTCAGCTACACGCGCCGAGGAGTAGACGATTACAATATGATAGAGGAGGGCGACAGGATAGCCGTCGGAGTCTCTGCGGGCAAGGACTCCCTGACTCTGCTCTGCGCTCTTGCCTATCTGCGCCGATTCTATCCCAAAAAATTCGAGCTTATCGCTATCACTATCGATATGGGCTTTGAGGGCGGCATGGACTTCGCTCCCATAAAAGAGCTTTGCCAAAAGCTTGAAGTGCCTTACCATATAATACCCACAGAGATATACAAGATAATATTCGAGGTCAGACAGGAATCGAATCCCTGCTCTCTCTGCGCCAAGATGCGCCGCGGCGCGCTCCACAACGCCGCAAAGGAGCTTGGGTGCAACTCCGTGGCATTAGGTCATCATTTCGACGACGTCGTCGAGACCTTTATGCTCAATCTTTTCTTTGAGGGAAGACTCGGCTGCTTCTCACCCGTCACCTACCTATCTCGCGTGGGTATAAAGCTTATCAGACCTATGATATATATGCCCGAGAAGGACGTGCGCGAGTTTGCGCGAAAAAACGAGCTTCCCGTCGTAGCCTCTCCCTGCCCCGCAGACAAAAACACCGAGCGCGAGGAGATGAAGCAGCTTCTCCACTCTCTCGAGAGAGACAATAAGGGCTTACGCTATCGCATATTCGGCGCGCTCTGCCGAGGCGAGATAGACGGCTTCAGAGAGATTAGCCGAATGCAAGGGACGAAGATGTACGAGGACGAGTGATCTCATCAAAACAAACCAACGCATTCTCTGTCACTTGAATCGCTTCAAAAAACACATAAAAATTAAATCATAGGTTGTAAAATCAACAATAAATAGTATTATTTGAGCTTTTTCTGTTTCATTTGACACAATAAAACGGATAAGACCTGAACGGTCTTATCCGTTTTAATTATTTAGAAGCTCTAATTTCTGACTTTGCTATCTTATAAAGCTCCTCGGCGGCAAGTCTCGTTTTTGCCACGACGTCTCCGCAGTTCTTCGGGAAGCAATAATAAAGTATGCTCTGGTCACCTACGCATATTATATCGCCAAGCTTATACCAATAATAATCGGCGTAAAGGCTATAGGAGGCAAGCGGCTTTTGCGCGTAGTCAAGCTCGCCGTTACATCCCGTAAGATGAAAGCCCTCTCTTCCGTGCGTGAGTCTTCCCTCTCCGATACTGTATATGCACTCGGTATCGACCATCGCGTAGATATCGACCTCAACGTCAAGACTATACTTGCCGTCAAGTATCTCCTGCTTGACGCATTCGCGCTCCCAAGCGTACCAATCGGGAATATGAGCTATCTCGGTCTCACCCTCGACAGCCCTCATAGAGCCGTCCTCAAGCATCTCGTACTGCTTCCCGCAGGCGTGGCAGGTCAGCATCGTTCCCTTTCCCTCGGTCTCGCCCTCCTTCAAGCAATGAGGACACTTATAAAGCACGCGGTTGAGAAAATCAGCTCTGAAATCCTCGTCTATTACAACGCCCTTTTCCTTTTGCTGACGGAAATTATCAAAGGAGAAGCGCTCTCCCAAAAGCTCGTTTATCTGCTCGGGCGTCAGCTCCTTGATCTCGTCGGGAGAAAGCAGATATTCCACCTCCGCCGTTACCTGCGCCTTGCGCTTTTGAAGATTATTGTAGAGAGGATCGCGGATAAACGCGCCGTCCGTTTTAATAATGATTATCGGCAATCCGAGCATTTTCGCGAATCTGCCAAGGCTCTCGGGGAGTGGCGTTGCCGTTCCGTCAAAGCTATAGCTTGCCTCGGGATACATAAGTACCGAGGATTTATATTTCTTGACGGCAAAGACCATATCCTTGATAAGCGACAGCTCGGGCACGAATTTCTTCGTGGGAATACAGCCGATATGTCTCATCAAAAGATCCTTACCGATAAAGCCGTCGGACGTGCAGACTATGTTATATTTTCTCGGATAGAGTATTTTTGAGGCTATTTTCAAGTCGATAAAGCTCGAATGGTTCATCAAAATGAGGCAGGGCTCTTTTTTACCCAGCTTTTCCATTCCGATCGATTTATATTTGAATTTCGTCGCCAAAAGATCGGGTATTGATACCACGCGTATCAAGGTACGCAGAAGAATATTGGGATTTTTCGGCTTCTGGTGCTTTTTACGAGGCTTTTCGAGAACATCTTTGTATTCAACGCCCTTTTTTATCTTCATTGATGCTAAATTCCCTTCATTGCGCAAGTTAACAATATTAACTGTTTATTAAATCAATTTTATCATATTATCGATGGTTTGTCAATAGCCGCGAATCATAACTACCCGCAGCGGATGGTTGTCTGTTTCGCACTTCGTGCTCAACTGCCTAAAGGCGTAAAACAGCAGACTGCCTTACGACAGTCTGCAAATGCGTATTATTTTCCCATCGCTCCGAGAATGCACTCCTCAAGAGTTGCGTAAGTAGTAGCTCCCGGTATATAATACTTATATATACCGCCGTCGCCTTCAACGAAATAGGTATTGGGGATCCCCTGCACACCGTATTTCGTTACGGCTTCCCTATTAACGTCGTAATACACGGGGAACGTATATCCGCTATTATTGATATACGCTTGTTCCTTTGCCACCGAGCTGCCAAAGAAATCAGGGCAACCGATCATCATAAACACAACGTCATCTCCGTATTTCTCGTACGCCTTTTGGAAATCGGGCATTTCTTGAACGCAATATCTGCAATCCTTCGCCCAGAAGTTGATAACAACGGTTTTGCCTCTGAAATCCGAAAGCTTCACCGCCTCGCCGTCCGCGGTATATACCGTGAAATCAGGCGCGGGATAATAAGGCTCATCGTCTTTAGGCTTTTCAGTCTCGGTCTCACTTTCGCTTTCGGTCTCGGTCACGGTCTCGGTCTCACTTTCAGAAACGCTTTCCTCGGTCTCATCGGACTCAATATCAGTTCCGATCTCGCTATTCGATCCCGACTCAACGTTGGAAGCAATTTCGTCGTTGGTCAGAGCTTCGCTATCGTGAAAAGCATCTCCGCTCGTCTCTTCCTCTCCTTGTAAGGACTCTCCGTCGCCCGTATCTTCAATATAGATATCGGAAGCTTCTTCGCCGTCGATTGCAGGCGCGTTCCCTTCATTTTCTGGTCTCGTTCCCTGTTCAAATAAGCCTCCGATACCCGCGACAACGCCCGTCTCGTTTTCTTCCATATAATTATTATATACTACCGTCGCTCCCCCTATAAGTCCCACAAGAGACAAAGTTAAAGCTATCCATATGATTATTTTTTTCATGATCCACCTCGATTATAAACTGATAATATTCAAGAATTTGCCGAGAAGTCCCGTCATCATAAGTATTCCCACTAAGATAAGCAGACTTCCGCTGACAATGTTTATCACCTTGTAATGACGCTTTATGAAGTTAAACGCATCCTTGAGCTTGTCTATAAGCAGAGCGCTTATGATAAACGGAATTCCAAGTCCAAGAGAATAGCACGCAAGCATTACCACGCCCGTCAAGGTCGAGCCTTGCTGTGATGCGAGAGCCAGAGCCGAGCCCAAGAATGCTCCGACGCAGGGCGTCCAGCCTATCGAGAAGACACCGCCGAAAATCATAGACGAGAAAAATCCAAGCTCGCGTCCCGCAAACGAGTTTTTCATACCCTTAAACAGATTTAGCTTGAATACGCCAAGGAAATTCAATCCGAAGAATACGACTATAAGTCCCGTCACGATATTGACGATCACGCTGTATTTGGTCAGAAAGCTTCCGAGTGTTCCCGCAAGCGCGCCAAGCAAAATGAACACCGCGCTAAATCCCAGCACGAAGCCGAGAGCATTCTTCAGCGTTTTGCCCGTGGTCCTGTTCTCACCGCCCGCAAAATACGATACGTATATCGGGAGCATAGGAAGCAGACACGGCGATATAAAAGTTATTATTCCTTCAATAAACGCTATTAAATATTGCATATATATATTTATCTCCTTTCGAAAACATAATTTGTTTTACGATATCATTATAGCTCAAAATCATAGCGTTTTCCGTGACTACGTCACCAAACCTCTGAAAATTTCATACAAGGCATTATATCATGCGCAAAGGCTTTTGTCAATAAAGTATTTTTACCAATATACCTCGGCAATCAAGAAAAGCTGCCCTAAGGCAGCTTCAGACTGTCGAAAAAGCCGTTCTACCGCAAGCAATAAAAAAGAAAATAGACCG
>JAZSJO010000119.1:0-23080 GCA_045534365.1 Eubacteriales bacterium | reverse complement strand
GCAAGCGCTTTGACCTTGGCTCCAAGCTCGGATTCTTGGAAGCTAACCTCCATATTGGAGCAAAGCACGAGGAGATAGGCGCAGAGTTCAGAGAAATGGTAAAGGAATTTGCAAAGGGGCTTTAATATGGACAGAGTATCAAAACACAATTATTATCTCGATATAGCGCAGACGGTTGCCGAGAGAGCCACCTGTATGCGCCGCCGCTTCGGCGCTATTATCGTTAAGGATGACGTTATCGTCTCCACGGGCTATAACGGCGCGCCGCGCGGCAGACAGAACTGCACCGATATCAATTTCTGCATCAGGGACAAGCTTCAGATCCCTCGCGGTGAGAGATACGAGATGTGCCGCTCGGTCCACGCGGAGGCTAACGCTATAATTGCCGCCCCCCGTGACAGAATGCTGGGCGCAACGCTTTACATGGTCTGCGTAAATCCCAAGGACGGCACGCTTTACGGCGGTACCTCAAGCTGTATGATGTGCAAGAGACAGATAATCAACGCGGGTATTGAGACGGTCATCGTCAGAGATACCAAGGAAAAGTACAGAGTTATACCCGTTTCGAGCTGGATAGACGACGACGATTCGCTTTCTGGTAAATTCGGTTATTGATCAAGGAAGAGATATGGAAGAAAATAAAAAGGATACGCAAAAGCGTAAAAGAATATATTCCGAAAGGCTGACGCAGGACGCGCTTGAGGGAGTTGCCGAGCTTGAAAAGCTCTGCTTCAGTCAGCCCTGGAGCAAAAAGAGCCTCGAGCTTCTGCTCAACGACGGCATCGGCGTCGGTATGGTCTGCCGTCAGGACGGCATCGTCTGCGCTTACGGTGGAATGATGTGCGCCGTTGACGTGGGACAGATCACCAACGTGGCGACGCACCCCGATTTCAGAAAGCAGGGCTACGGACGCGCGGTGGTAGAGGCGCTTATAAAATACGCGAAAAGCAATCGTCTTGACTCTGTCTCGCTTGAGGTCAGAGAGTCCAACGCGGCGGCGATCTCGCTCTATTCGTCCTTTGGATTCAAGGTAGAGGGCAAAAGAAAGGACTTTTACACGAAGCCCGTCGAGGCGGCTTTGGTTATGGTCTTGAGGATAAAGTAATGTATATTTTAGGAATGGAAAGCTCCTGCGACGAAACGTCGGCGGCGGTGGGCGAATACCGCGACGGAGGCTTTGAGATAAGATCGAATATAGTGGCGTCGCAGATAGAAACGCACCGTCTTTACGGCGGCGTAGTTCCCGAGATAGCAAGTCGCGCGCATATAGAGGCGGTGACTCGCATAACGGACGAGGCGCTTGATACGGCGGGTATAACCTTGTCCGAGCTTGATTGCATCGCCGTAACCACGCACCCGGGGCTTATAGGCGCGCTTTTGGTAGGAGTGAATTTTGCCAAGTCGCTGGCGTTTGCCAACAATATACCGCTGGTGTCGGTCAATCACATACACGGTCATATAGCGGCGGCGTATCTTACCGATAAAACGCTCGCTCCCAAATTCCTCTCTCTGGTGGTGTCGGGAGGACATACCTCTCTTTACGTTTGCGAGGACGCGAGAACTCTGAGCGAGATAGGTACTACCCGTGACGACGCGGCGGGCGAGGCGTTTGATAAGATAGGCAGAGTGATAGGTATGCCGTATCCCGGCGGCGCGGCGCTTGACAGATTGGCGTATGAGGGAGACGCGAAGGCGATAAAGCTGCCTTCTCCCGCGCTTGCGCACACTCTTGATTTCTCCTTCAGCGGCATCAAGACCGCGGCGCTCAATTATATAAATTCGGCAACGCAGAAGGGCGAGGAGATCAACAGAGCCGACCTTGCGGCGTCATACACCGGGACTATAGTTTCCGCGATAGTCAAGCAGACCGAGGCGGCGCTTGAAGAAACGGGGCTCGACACGCTCGTTTTGGCGGGCGGTGTTGCGGCTAATTCGCATCTTCGCGGCGCGCTTACGCAGATGTGCGAGAGGAAGGGCGTTAAATTTGTCGTTCCTTCAAGGGAGCTTTGCGGAGATAACGGCGCGATGATCGCCGTGGCGGGCTGCTTCGAGTATCTCGGCGGTGTCTTTGCCGATACCTCTCTCAACGCGTCGGCGTCAGACGAGATGTGACGTCGTGAAAAATCAATAAAGTTTCCCACACGGCTTTTCCACAGGTGTTGAAAAGTCGTCAGAGCTTCCGCCTTGCTTTGACAAAAATGTATAAATATTCCTTTGAGTTTTTCGAAAATCTTTGAGTTTACAAGGCTTTTCTGTGGATAAGCTTGTGGAAACTGTGGATAATCGAACATAAGTATCTATGTTGAAAACTCGATTTTTGTCGTAATTTTACCCCTTGATCTTAGCGATTTTCGATAAACAAATCTAATTTTAAAAGGAAATGAGACTATGAACAATCAGGTCAATGAAAGCATCCGAATCAACGACAAGACAAGCATTTCTCCTGCGGTCATTCGCCGCTTGCCTCGCTATTACCGCTACTTGTGCGAGCTTATCGCAAGAGGCAAGACGCGTATCAGCTCGGGAGAGCTTGCAAATATGATGAACGTTACCGCCTCCCAGATACGTCAGGATCTTAACTGCTTCGGCGGATTCGGTCAGCAGGGCTACGGTTATAACGTCAATTATCTGTTTGCCAAGATAAGCGAGATCTTGGGCGTCAGCGCGGGCTTCAAGGCAGTCATTATCGGCGCGGGAGATCTGGGCAGAGCATTGGTGCATCTTTCCATGTTTGAAAAGCGCGGAGTTGATATAATCGCTCTTTTTGATACGGGCAATGACGCCGAGGGCAAGGATTGTGCGGGTGTTCCCGTGTATCCTATAAGCTATCTTGAGGAATTCTGCGCCGAGAATAAGGCGGATATCGCCGTTCTTGCCTGCGCGAAAAATCTCGTTAAGGGAATTGCCGACAGATGCGTCAAGCTTGATTTTAAGGGACTCTGGAACTATATGGGCGTTGAGCTTGACTACAAGGAGAAGGACATCGTGGTCGAAAACGTCCATCTTGGAGACTCTCTTATGATACTTAATTGCAGAATATGCAGAAATACAGACTCGGATAAGGGACAGGATGAGGTCGATATATCCGACGGAAACAAGGAAGCGGACGAGCAGTGAAATACATAATCAATTACGGAAATAAGGTCGCCGTCTTTCCCGAAAAGGCATTAGAAGCGGCGGCGAGAGCGGGAGAAGCGGAGCTTCGCGTTCTCTTGTGCCTTTGCGCCTCGGGCGGAAGCGTTGATATAAAGAAGCTTTCGCGTCAGGTGGGCTGCGGAGAGGACGAGGTCAGAGAGGCGTTGTCCTTCTGGAGAGGCACGGGAGTTATTGAGCTTTGCGACGGAAAGACGAACGAAGCACCCGCAGAGGAGACGGCGGCAGAAAATTCGGTTGCCAATACCGAGAGCGCAGCGAGCGTTAAAGCCGACGAGCCCAAAAAGCTTAAAAGCGCCGACGAGCTTCCCCGATACACCTCGGAAGAGCTGGCGAATATACTTGAAGAGAGACGCGAGACGGCAACTCTTATCGACGAGTGCCAGAATATTATGGGCAAGGTCTTTAATATGCGTGAGATAAACGTGCTTATGGGACTTCTCGATTATCTCTGCCTTGATTGCGAATATATAATGATGCTCCTGACGTATTGCGTATCTATTGGCAAAAAGACTCTGCACTACGCGGAAAAGACCGCCTTTGCGCTTTACGACGCGGGTATTGTGACGTCGGCTCAGCTTGCGGAGGAATTCAAGCGCAGAGAGAGAGCTCTGTCTGCCGAAAATAAGATAAGAAAGCTTTTTGGAGTGGGCGAGAGAGCGTTTACCACGAAGGAAAAGAAATTTATCTCTGCTTGGATAAACGATATGAATTATTCTATCGAAATAATCGAGAAGGCGTACGAGGTCACCGCCGACGCCACGGGCAAGGGCGCGTTCCCTTACGCAAACTCGGTGCTTGAGCGCTGGTTCGCCGCAGGACTTAAAACCCTTGAGGAAATAGAGGAGTCGTATAAGAATAACGACGGAAAGAGCAAAACCGAGGGAAGCTTTGACACCGATTCCTTCTTTGAAGCGGCGGTAAAGAGAAGTCTTGGCGGAAAATAATACTTTTGGACGGATATTATGGGATTTAACAGAGAAAATTACAGAAGAATAAAGGAAGAATACGACGGTAAATACCTTCGCGCGCAAGAAGCGGCAAGACTTAGAAGGGCAGAGGTGCACGCGTCTCTTCCCGAGATCGAGGGGATAGACCGCGCCCTTTCTGCGACGGGAATGAGGATATTTGAGGCGACGGTCAAGGGAGACAATGCGGCTCTTGACGCAATAGAGGCAGAATGTCTCGCTCTCCAGAGGAAAAGAGCCGATATCCTTTGCGCCGCGGGCTTTCCTGCCGATTATACCGAGGTCAGATACGAGTGTGAGCTTTGCGGAGACACGGGAGTCGTCGATCACCGTATGTGCAAGTGTATGAAGGACAAGCTTATCAAGGCGGGACTTGAATCCTCGGGTATGTACTCTCTTATAAAGACTCAGACCTTTGATAATTTCGAGCTTGGATACTATACGGGCGAGGCTCGCGCGAGAATGGAGACCATTCTTGAAATAGCGAAGAGATACGCCGAAGGCTTCGACGCGTCAAGCTCGCAAAGCGTCATAATGCTCGGAAACACGGGACTTGGAAAGACTCACCTTTCGAGCGCTATGGGCGGAGTTATCATTGAGAAGGGAAACGACGTTTATTACACGAGCGCCGTGGATATGTTTGCCGATTTTGAGAACGACCGCTTCCATTCCTCCTATCAGGAGAGCGGAAACGAGCTTGACAAATATTTTTCCTGTGATCTGCTCATAATCGACGACCTCGGCACCGAAATGGTGAATCAGTTTACCACGTCTTGCCTATATAACGTGATAAACTCGCGTCTGGTCAAGAAAAAGCCGACGATGATCAATACGAATTTCACGCGCGACGAGATGAGAAAGAAATATATGGACAGAATAACGAGCCGAATATTTGGCGAATATCTCGTCCTGCCCTTTATCGGCAACGATATAAGAGAGCAGAAGCTGAAGAAATAGTTAATATATATATTTAAGAACGTAAAATCGGCAGAGCTATGCTTTTTCTGCCGATTTTGTGTTATAATGACATATGGAGCTTATTGTCGCAATAAAATACGAGCTTTGGAAAAATATTTTGAAAATTTATTTCAAATCTACATTTTTCACGTTTTGTGTTGTTCATTTTCTCCTTTAGGTGTGATACAATAGCAGTGTAAAAACAAAAAGGAGGTTCATAAAATGAACACAGACAAGATCTATGCAGAATCTATAGCAAAGGAATACGCCCCTAAGGACAACTCGAAGATAGTTGCTCTTCACAAGCTCGACCGTAAAGCAAAAATGCCCGCAACCGTATTTACGTACACTTTTGGCATTATAATGTCTCTTATTGCCGGTCTTGGAATGAGCCTTTCAATGCAGGTCATAGGTGGCACCGAGCTTCTTACCGCGCTGGGAATAGTGATAGGTATTATCGGCTTTATCGGTATGAGCGTCAACTATCCGTTGTATAAAAGAATGCTTGAAAGCGGAAAGAAAAAATATGCCTTTGAGATCGTTGAGCTTGCAAGGCAGATAAGCGAAGAAAAATAAAGTGATAAGGCAGGGATCGTCTTATGAATAAAAATGAAAGCAAATATTTCAATACGGCTGTCAGAATGGACGAGGCTCTGATCTCGATTCTCGAAAAGAAGGATTTTGAATATATTACGATAAAGGAGATATGTGACTCGGCAGGTGTCAATCGCTCGACCTTTTATTTGCATTATGAAAACACAGCGGATCTGTTGGCGGAAACTACTAGGTATATCACAGATAGATTTATTTCTTATTTTTCACTTGATACTCAGAGTATCAATCAGCGATTTGAGAACTGCGATCTGAAGTCTCTGGTGTTTATAACTCCCGAATATCTCACGCCGTATCTTACGTTTATCAAGGAAAATCAGCGTCTCTTTAAAACCTCGCTCAAGCAGTTTCGCACGATGGATCTTGAAAACGTATATGATAAGATGTTTAAACACATTTTTAATCCGGTGCTTGCTCGGTTTGATTTTCCCGAAAAAGAAAGAGCTTACGTTCTTAAATTTTATCTTTCGGGTATTACCGCTATCGTGATGGAGTGGCTTGAAAATAATTGCGTCGAAAGGGTTGATGAGATCACCAAGATAATAACAGACTGTGTTCTGGGAAAATCGGGGATATATGAATAATAGAACGTTTAGATCTGCAGCCATAAGCTTGGCGTTCAATATGGCGTTTTCCGCATACAACATAATTCTTGGAGCAAGGGAGCGTTCATGGTGGCTCTTGACGATAGGCTCTTATTACGTTATCTTGAGCATTATGAGATTTATAGTTCTTCTTTCCAAGCAGGATCACGGTGATTTTTTAAAGAGATTTAGTGGTATTATGCTTATGATAATGACCGTCCCGCTCATCGGAACGGTCATACTTGCGTCGATAAAGGACAGAGGAACAAATTTCCATGAGATAGCAATGATAGCTATCGCGGCTTATGCCTTTACGAGAATTACGTTGGCGACGATCGACTTGATAAGATCAAGAAAAAACGAGTCCGCTAAAATAAAGACTTTAAGGCATATTTCTTTTGCGGACGCGCTTGTTTCAATATTGTCTCTTCAAAGGGCTATGCTTGTGTCTTTTGAAGGAATGAATGAGTTTGAAATAAAAATAATGAATATGTCAACGGGAATATTTGTTTGCATTGTCGTTTTTCTTCTTGGATTAAACCTTTGTCGTAAAAAAGTCTTTGATCTTCAAAAATAAGCGGTAATTTCCAAGTTTTTATATTGAAAATTCAAGACCGACGGTATTGGGCGTGTTATTTGAAATACGCCTATGCCGTCGGATATTTTTTGAAAAATTTGACTTTTTGTTTGGATTCCGTATATTTTTTTAAAGATTGCGAAAAAATATACCTGACATCAAAATCTGAAAGGATATGAAAAAATGCAAGAACTTAAGACAAAAGAAGCGGAAATGCTTGAACAGTTATATAAAAACGTTAAAATGGGCTCGGATTCGATAATCAAGCTTATGAATAAGGTGAGCGACGGTAAGTTCAAGACCGACCTTACCGACCAGATAAACGGATACGAGAGCTTTGCGGCAAAGGCGAAGGCGAGGCTCAAGGAGATGGGCGAGGACGCCAAGGAGGAAAATCCCGTCGTCAAGCTTTGGTCGAGCATCGGAATGGCTATGAGCACCATGACCGACTCCACCGACAGCCATATAGCTCAGCTTATAGCCGAGGGCTCGACTATGGGAATCACCGACGGAATAAAGCTTCTCCGTGATTACGAGAACACGAACGTCTCCGAGAGCGCTTTGAAGCTCGTGAGAGACGTTATCAGCTTTGAGGAGAGAAACCTCGAGAGAGCGAAGGGGTATATTTAAATAAATTGGGATTTATAGGGGACTTCACTGTTTTTTATGTGAAAGTTTTGCGTCGCTTTTGAAAAGGCGACGCAAAACTTTCAAAAAAGACGTCGACAAGAGTTCGATAAATCAAAATTTGAAACTTGAATTCTACAACAAAAAGGCTTGCTCAAATGCAAAAATTTGAGTCAGCTTTTGCTATGGTATGAAAGAATCTGAGCAAATACAGAAAAAGCAACGATATATTCGCCTTCTACTCAATACCTTTTTGGTAAAGAGTATTCGTTTTTTCTTACTCAAGGCGGATTAATGAGCCTGCCCCTGCTTTATTTGTTTACTTTCTCAAATATTCTGCCAGATATTCAATAGCTACCCTGTATCCGTCAAATCCGAGTCCTGCTATCGTCTTTATAGCCGCGAGAGAAATATACGAGTGCTTTCTGAATTCCTCTCTGGTGTTTATGTCGGATATATGCACCTCGACGGTGGGGATAGACACCGCCTTGAGCGCGTCGAGTATTGCCACCGAGGTGTGGGTGTAGGCGGTGGGGTTGATGACTATTCCGTCGAAAACCCTGTAGGCGTCCTGTATTTTATCAACTATCGCTCCCTCGTGATTCGACTGATATATTTCGTGATCGATGCCAAGCGCTGAACAGCTTTCGCTTATGAGATTGCAGAGAGCCGAATAACTTTGACTGCCGTATATCTCGGGCTCGCGGAGACCTAACATATTAAGATTAGGGCCGTTAATTATTAAGATCTTCATATTATCTACCTTCCGTTGAATTTTTCAAGGATTTCGTTGGCGCATTCCTCTGCCGTGCCGTCGTTCGAGACCTCAAGATCGCATATTTCGCGGTATAGCGGCATACGGATCGAGTACATATCGCAAAGTCTGTTTCTTTGCGACAGTGGTCTGTCGACAGTGGCGAGCTTGTCTATTCCGCGGTGTATAAACACGACGACTCCGTTCTGTCGGAGCGCGTCAAAGTTTTCTCGTCTTGTGACGACTCCGCCGCCCGTTGAGATTATTTTTCCGCTCAGCTTACCTGCGTTGGCGACTTCGACGTGCTCAATTTTTCTGAATTCTTCCTCTCCGTATAAGTTGATTATCTCGGACGGCGTTCTGCCCGAGGATGCGCTTATCATCTCGTCTGTGTCGATAAGCTCTCTGCCCGTGATCTCGGAGAGAAGACGCCCGACGGTGCTTTTGCCGCAGCCCGGCATACCCACGAGAATGACGTTTGAGGTCTCGTTGGCGATCTTATCCGTTATGCGGTCTATCTCGCCGTTATCGATGCGCTCGTCAAGGAATAGCTCGCAAGCCCTCTTTGCCTGCGCCACGAGCATTGAAAGACCGTTTATATAGGGAATAGAAAGCCTTTCCGCATCGAGCAAAAGCTTGGTTTTTGCGGGGTTGTATATCATATCGATGACGCCGATACAGTTTTTGAGCCTTTCAAGAATTATGGGGGAGACGAGGTTATGGGGATACATTCCCACGGGAGTGCAGTTGACTACGACCTCGTATTCGGCGCACAGAGAGTAAACGTTTTCATAGTTGACGTCACCCGTGCGGGACACGTGAGTGATGCATTCCGCTCCCATATCGGCGCAGACCGTGTTTGCTGTAAGCGCCGCGCCGCCCGTGCCGAGAATAAGCACCCTTTTGCCCTTTATCTCGATTCCGCTCTTTTTTACCATATAAGAGAAGCCGTAATAGTCGGTGTTGTCGCCCCTCAGTCCCCTTGCGGTGCGGGTTATGGTGTTGACCGAGCCTATGCGCCGCGCCTCCTCGGATATCTCGTCAAGGAAGGGCATTACCGTTTTTTTGTAAGGGATCGTAACGTTCGTGGCGTCAAATTTTTTCGAGCGCAGAAAGTTTCCGACCTCGCTCTCGGGCATTTCGAAAAGAGAGTAGCTATAGTCGGCAAGCTCACGGTGTATCTGCGGTGAAAAGCTGTGAGAAAGCTTCTCGCCGATAAGTCCGCATTTTACGTTTTCTTTACCTTTTATCATAAATAACCCCTGTTCTAAACGCTTTCGGAATACGCGCCGAGAAGTCTGAATTGCTCGGCTCTGGCTTCAAGCTCACAAAGCAGCTTTTTGAGAGTATCGGAGTAGACCGAGACCGTAAAATCGAAATAAAACATAGATTCAAAGTCGCGCTCGGGAATGGGGCAGGACTCGAGCTTCGTCATATTGACGCCAAGCGCGTTGAAGCAGGAGAGGACGTGATAGAGCGCGCCGGGCTTGTTGGGAGTGACGAGCATAAGAGAGAGCTTGTCCGCGCCCGGATAGACCTCGGCTTCCTTTGATATACAAATGAATCTCGTGTAGTTGTTGCCCATATCCTGAACCGCAACCTCGAGATTTTCAAGAGAGTAAAGTTCGGCGCAGAAGCGCGAGGAGAGAGCCGCCAAGTCGTCTCTGCCCGATTCCGCCACGGTCTTTGCCGCTAAAGCGGTGTTTGCGACTATAGTCACCTTTACGTCGGGCATTTTTCTGAGAAATGCGGCGCATTGATTTATCGCCTGCTCGTGAGAGATTATCTCCTTGATATCCTCAAGCCTTGCGCCTCTTTTTGCCATGAGATTGTGGTCGACCTTCAAGCGAAGCGACCTTACTATATGAAATTCGTGATTTATCATCAGCTCGTAGACCTTTTTGACCGAGCCCGCGGTGCTGTTCTCAATAGGAAGCACTCCGTAGCGGCACTCACCCCGCTCGATCGCGGTGAAAACGCTGTCAAAATCGGGGTAATAGCTGATAGCGGGAAGAGAAAAGAGCTTTTCTGCGGCTATCTGCGAATACGCGCCCTCAACGCCCTGACAGGCGACTTTTGCGCGAGAGGGAAAGACCTTTTCTGTGTGATCGAGAGAGGTCTGTATCTCGTCGAATACCCTTGAGGTGGGGTTGAGCTTAGTGTACTGATAGGCGCGCGACACGTCGAGCATCGTGTGGTATAGCGTGCGCGCGTAGGCGTCGAATTCCTCGCCCGCCATATCGGATATGCGACCGAGCAGAGCTCTTTCTCTCTCGGCGTCGAGAACGGGCAGACCGTGCTCCTTTTTGTAAGCGGCGACGTTTGCCGCGATATTCATTCTGTTGCGGAAAAGCTCAACTATTTCCTTGTCGGTTTCGTTTATTTTTTCTCTTAATTTGTTCAGATCGAGTTCCATTTTTTCTCCATTCTGCGCCATTGCGAAAATTCCCTGACGGCACAAACAGTTATTTATCAAGCATCATATCCAAGATAGCGATAGCCGCCGCCGCCTCGAATACGGGCACGGCGCGGGGAACGACGCAGGGGTCATGTCTGCCACCGATGGATAGCTTCACGTTCTCCATTTTTGAGAGTGAAACGCTGTCCTGCTCCTTTGCGATAGAGGGAGTCGGCTTCATAGCCGCGCGGAAGATGAGGGGCATACCGTTGCTCATTCCGCCGAGTATTCCTCCGCAGTTGTTGGTCTTCGTGTATATTTTTTCTCCGTCGGTCTCAAATTGATCGTTATTCTGCGAGCCGAGAAGGGCGGACGAGCCGAATCCAAGCCCGAATTCGATGCCCTTGACCGCGGGGATGCCGAAGACTATCGACGATATCCTGCCCTCAACGGAGCAAAACATATGCTCGCCAAGCCCCGCGGGGAGTCCTATCGCGGCGCATTCCACCACGCCGCCTATCGAATCCGAGTCAAGTCTCGCTCTTTCTATCTCCTCGCGCATTTTTTCGCCTGCCTCTTGGCTGATCGTAGGGAAATAATGCTCACGGAGCTTTTCGAAGTCGGTTATCGAGACCTTCGTCTTGTCAAAGGGGGCGTCGTTTATATTTCCCACCGAGGCGATATGAGCCGCTATATGAATGTTTTTTCTCGCGAGTATCTGCAGACAGATGCCACCCGCGATGCACATAGGAGCGGTAAGTCTGCCCGAAAAGTGGCCGCCGCCGCGCAGGTCTACCTTATCGCCGTATTTCATTCTCGCGGCGAAATCGGCGTGAGAGGGGCGGGGGATATCGTAGAGCGAGGAGTAGTCGCCCGAATGCTGATTTTTATTGTAGATAACGGCTTCTATCACGTCGCCGTTGGTTACGCCGTCCTCAAGTCCCGACAAAAATACGGGCTCGTCGGGCTCCTTTCTCTTGGTAGAGAATGCGTCCTTTCCGGGAGCTCTGCGCGCCATAAACGCATTGAGCGCATCAAAGTCGATGCTCTCGCCCGTGGGAATACCCGAGAGCGTCATGCCTATCTTCTCGTCGTGCGAGCCGCCGTAGATTTTTAATTTCAGATTAAGACCGTATGCGTTTTCCATAATCATTCCTTATTTGCCCAACCGCTCATAAAAGAGGGATAGGATTTGTTTATTGCTTCAAATCGCGTTATTTTTACTGCTCTCTTGCAGACGAGCGACGCTACGGCGGCGCTCATTGCTATTCTGTGGTCGTTGTAGGAGTCTATCTCGCCTCCCAAAAGTGCCTCCTTGCCGTTTATTATCATTCCGTCCTCGGTCTCCCTGATGTCTGCGCCGAGAGCGCGGAGAGTGTTGCAAACGCTCTCTATCCTGTCGCTTTCCTTTAAGCGAAGCCGTCCCGCGTTGTATATTCGCGTCTCTCCCTTTGCCACCGAGGCTACGGTCGCGAGGATCGGCACGAGATCGGGTATCTGCGAGGCGTCGATATCCGTAGCGCGTAAAAGGGAAGGAGAAACGGTTATTTTTCCGCCGTCGCGGGTGATATCAGCGCCCATTTTTTCAAGCAGAGCGAGGATATTCTTGTCGCCTTGTCTTGATTTTTCATCAAGTCCCGAAACCGTTACGCTATTCTTTCCGATAGCGCCCGCGCAGAGAAAAAACGCCGCGTTTGACCAGTCACCGCCCACGACGAGTCTTTCGGGGGAGCGGAGACGGGCTTGTCCCGTTATGTAAAATCTGTTTTCATCATTATTGTATTCAATTATTGCTCCAAAGACTTTTAGCGCGTCGACCGTCATCTCGATATACGGCGCGGATTCGATATTTCCCTCAAGAGTCAGGCTGCTTTTTCCGTCGGCTACCGAAAGAGCGAAAAGCAGACCGCTTACGTATTGAGACGAGATATTTGCCGACACTCCATAATCGCCTGCGCCAAAGCTTCCCTTTATCTCCAAAGGACTTGAGCCTTGGGGAGAGAGAGAGATTCCTCCGTCTCTCAATATCTCGTAGAGAGGAGAGAGCGGACGCTGTGCAAGTCTTCCGCGCATCAGAAATCGGCAATCGGCACCGAGGCTCGCGCAAAGGGGAAGCAGGAAGCGGAGAGTTGAGCCCGACTCGTTGCAATCGAGGTCGCGTCCCTTAAAAACGGTAGATATAGGCTTTACGGTAAAGCCGTTTTCGGCGCGCCTTACGTCAGCGCCGAGCGAATTTAAGCAGGACGCGGTGGCGTCGATGTCAGCGTTGGTGTCGGTGCATATAAGCTCTGTTTCTCGGTCACAGAGCGCGGCGCAGATAAGATATCTGTGCGCCTCGGATTTTGAGGAGATAGCTCTGACCTCGCGCTTTGCTTGGATGTTGTCAAAAATCATATCCATTTTCGGATTTCCTTGTATTTAAGTAGTTTTAAAGGCCTTTTGCGAAGAATGCTTCAAGATAGGTCACGTCGATCTCGTGGATCTTGGAGCTTCCGATACCGAAGGGAACTATCAGATTTATTTTGCCGCCGCTCCGCTTTTTGTCCGAGAGCGCGATCTCGGCAAGCTCTCTTGCGTCAAAGTCGCATTCGGTGGGGAGAGAGTGAAGGCGAAGTATATCGCATATCTCCTCGGCGTCGCTCTCGGGGCAATATCCAAGAGCCGCGGCGGCGCGAGAGATAAGCGCCATTCCCATAGCTACCGCGCTTCCGTGAGATATCTCAAAATCCGAAAGCTTTTCGATCGAATGGGCGGGTGTGTGGCCGAGATTGAGAAGCTGACGGACGCCCGTGTCTCTCTCGTCTGCGTTTACTATATCTCTCTTGTTTCTGACGCAATTCTCGATAATATCCTCGATCTGCGGCTTTATGGGCGACCTTAACTTATCGAAAAGAGGCTTGTCGTTGATGATTCCGTATTTTATGACCTCGGCGCATCCGTCGGAGAAGACGACGCTTGGAAGAGTGTCAAGGGTCTCGTAGTCGCAAAGCACTAAAGAGGGCTGATAAAAAGCTCCCACGAGATTTTTGCCTTCGGGCAGGTCGATGGCGGTCTTGCCGCCGACCGATGAGTCGACCATAGCGAGAAGCGTAGTGGGTATCTGAACAAATCTTATTCCGCGAAGATAGGTCGCCGCCACGAAGCCCGCAAGGTCGCCCACGACTCCGCCGCCGAGAGCGAATATACAGTCGGAGCGCGTGACGTGATTTTCTGCGAGAAAGGACAGAAAAGCCACGTAGCTTTCCGCCGATTTCGATTCCTCTCCTGCGGGTATCGTGAAGCGCAGGGGAGCGTATCCCGCCGCCTTAAGCGACGCTTCGAGCCTGTCGGCGTAGAGCGGCGCGACGTTGGAGTCGGTCAGTATTGCCGCAACACAGGGCTTTATTACCTTGGCGGCTTCCTCGCCCGCTCGGTCAAGTATTCCTTTTTCTATTATGACATCATAAACGCGCGAGGCGTTGACGGTTACTTTTTTCATCTTATCGCACCTTGCTTTATAAAAATATTTCGGTTTTTATCCGTCTATCTCTTCCTTTGCGATCCTGCCCTCGCGAAGAATATCTCTCATCCTCTCTCGGTCGTCCGCTTCAAGTGCGTCGCGATAAGCGGAGAGAGAATTTATTATACTGTCGATCTCGCAGAGCAGAGGCTCTTTGTTTTCGAAGAAAAGCTCCGTCCACATGCTTTCATTGAGCCAAGCCACTCTCGTCATATCCTTGTAGCTTCCCGCGGAAAAGCCCTTGTGATCTTTGGCTGTAGGGCTTTTTACGTAGGCGTTGGAGACTACGTGGGCGAGCTGTGAGGTGAAGGCTATCATTCTGTCGTGATCGTCTGCGGTGGTGAATGAGAATTTCCCGAATCCCGCGGGCTCGAGAAGCTTTTTTATCTTATCAAAAAGCGTTATGTCGTCAAATTTCGGGGGGACTATGACCATAGGCGCGCCCTTGAACATATTGGGCTTTGAATATTTGTAGCCCGAAAAATGAGTTCCCGACATAGGGTGACCGCCTACAAAGGTGTAGCCGTATTTTTCGGCTAAGGCAAAGCCCGAGGCGCATACCTGCTTCTTCGTTCCGCAAAGGTCGATAACGAACGCGTCTTTGTTTATAAGGTGAGCGATCCTTTCCATATATTCGACGGCGGCTACGGGATAGAGGCCTATGAAGACGAGATCGCATTCGGGTATCGTCTTCTCGTCAAGATGACCGTCAAGCACACCCGACAAAACGGCAAAATCGACGATAGCGGTATTTACGTCGTGTCCGTATATCTTAAAATCAAGACCTCTTTCGTCAGAGTATTCTCTGTACGCCTTTGCCATTGAGCCTCCGATAAGTCCGAGGCCTACGATTCCTATTTTCATTTTTGTTCTCCTTGTGAACGTGTAATCGTGTTAGATGGCTCTGATCTTGCTGACGCTTTCCATAACGAGAGCAAACTGCTCGGGAGTCAGGGATTGCGCGCCGTCGCAAAGAGCGGCCTTGGGGTTGTTGTGTACTTCTATCATAAGACCGTGCGCGCCGCAAGCAGCCGCCGCCATTGCCATAGGCTTTACGAGCTTTGCCGAGCCCGTAGCGTGGCTGGGATCGACTATTACGGGCAGGTGGGTGAGCTCCTTGAGCACGGGGATCGCCGCAAGGTCGAGCACGTTTCTCGTGTATTGAGAATCATAGGAGCGGATGCCTCTCTCACAGAGGATGATGTTTTCGTTACCTCCCGCCATAATGTATTCGGCGGACATAAGCCACTCCTTGATGGTCGCGGAAAGACCGCGCTTGAGAAGGATCGGCTTGTTCGTGCGTCCAAGCTCCTTGAGAAGCTCAAAATTCTGCATATTTCTCGCGCCGACCTGAATCACGTCAACGTTCTCAAAGAGAGGCAGATGCTCTGCGTTCATTATCTCGGTGACGATGGGAAGCCCCGTCTCCTTTTTCGCGTTGAGCAAAAATTCGATGCCCTCGGCCTTAAGTCCCTGAAAATCGTAAGGCGAGGTCCTGGGCTTGAACGCCCCTCCGCGAAGCATAGTAGCTCCCGCCGCCTTGACGGCCTTGGCGATCTCGAGTACCTGCTCCTCGCTCTCTACCGAGCAAGGGCCTGCCATGACCGCGAAGATATCGCCGCCAACGCCCGTATTTTCCACCTTAATAATACTGTCGTCGGGGTGGAACTTTCTGTTAGCGCTCTTGAAGGGCTCGGAGATGCGCTTTACCGTCTCAACTATCTCAAGACTGCGGAGCAGATCCTCGTCGACCTTGCTCGTGTCGCCCACGAGACCTATTATGGTCTGATATTCACCCTTTGAAAGATGCACCTGAAGTCCGAGAGATTCTATCCAATTCGTAAGGCTCTCTATCTGTTTGTCGTTCGTTCCCGTTTTAAGTACTGCGATCATTTTATATCTTCCTCTCTTAAAAACAAAAATAGCACTCGGCAGCGATTTTACTGCGAGCGCTCTTTAAAGATCAAACAAAAAGCGAATCGGTTTTGCACAGCAAAAATCACCTTTATTATATTACGCCTCGTAATAGTAATAAAAGTAATAATATGCGAACGTGAAAGCGCAACCGAACATCTTCTTGCTCTCCTTACCTATTTATAATATATATCAGTTTAACACCGTTTTTCACCTTTGTCAAGAGATTTTTGAATATTTTATCGATTTTTTTGTTTATTCTTCAATAAATATAAACACACGATTAAAAAATAAATTAAAAATTGTGAATTTGACCAAAAAAACACCCGAGATCAAGCGATCTCGGGTATAGTGCTACACTTGTTTTGCTTTTCCTATCACGGATAGGATCGCGAACGCCGCGAGGTCTGCGATGACTATCGTAGGGCCTACGGGCGTAGATAAGGAGAGGGACACGAGCGTTCCCAAGACGGCGCAGGCGACCGATATCAAAGCAGAGCATACGGTCACTTTTTTGAAGGTCTTGAAAACTCTCATAGCCGACAGCGCGGGAAAGGTTATCAGGGCGGAGACTAAAAGCGCGCCCACGAGCTGCGTGGCGACTACCGTCAGAACTCCGACGGCGACGGCGGATAAGGTCTCGTGAGCGCCCACCCGAGTTCCCGTCGCGGCGGCGAAATCGCCGTCGAACGTGACAGAGAAGATCCTGTTATAAAACAAAATGAACGCCGCCGAAATGATTATTGCCAACGCCGAGCAGACGGCGACGTCGGTCTTGTCTATCGCAAGGATGCCCGGGCCGAAAAGCGTTGCGCAGGCGTCGTTGCCCGTTTCTCCGAAGATGTCAAGCAGAAGATAACCGAAGGCGAGGGATGCGGCGGATGCCATCGCGATAGCCGAGTCGCCCTTTGCCTTCGATCTGACTCTCAGAAGAAGTATTGCCGAAAGGATCGTCAACGGCATAGTCAAATATATCGGCGCTATGAGCCCGAGAGCCGACGCGACGGCGGAGACGCCGAAGGTGACGTGAGAGAGTCCGTCGCCTATCATTGAAAATCTCTTCAGGACGAGACAGACGCCTAAGAGTGACGCGCAGAGCGAAATGAGGATCAATGCCAACGAGGCGTATATTACGGTGTCGAATGAGAAAAGGTAGGATAATCTGTCTAACATCTCGCACCGCCTTTCCTTATGAACGCGCGCCCAACGTCACTCTGAATATAGTCTTCAACGCTGCCGAAGAATTTCGGGGCGCGCGACAGGTGCAGAATATGAGTGGATTGCGACGTCGCCATGTCAAGGTCGTGAGTGACCATAACTATCGTCACGCCGTCGTCGTTGAGCTTTTTGATGAGCGAATAGAATTCCGCAGCGACCTTCGGGTCAAGAGCCGTGACGGGCTCGTCGAGCAGAAGGAGCTTTGACGACGCGCAAAGCGCGCGGGCGAGCAATGCTCTCTGCTGCTGACCGCCCGAAAGCTCGCGGTAGCAACGGCTGGCGAGAGCCTCGATACCGAGCTTTTTCATGCTTTCATTCGCGAGAGCTTTTTGAGCCTTTGAGTAGAACGGAATGAATTTCCGCTTTCCGAGACACCCCGAGATCACCACTTCAGCGACCGAGGCGGGGAAATCTCTCTGAACGTCCTTCTGTTGCGGAAGATAGCCGATCTCGCTCTTTTTCAAGCCCTCGCCGTACTCTATCTTGCCAAAGCTTGTCTTCTTCAGACCGAGCAGGGCGCGAATTAAAGTGCTTTTTCCCGAGCCGTTTTCGCCTAAAATGCACAAATAATCGCCAGAATTTACACAAAAGGTTAATTTTTCAACAACGGGTTGATTTTTATACTTAAGAGAAACCTCTTCGCATTTGATAAGAGACATTATTCGACCGCCTCCTTTAAAACGCACAGATTTTGCTTCATAAAGTCAATATATTTTACCCCTTTTTCTATGTCTCCTCTCTTTACCGATTGCATAGAATTAAGTGAGAGTATTTTGCAGCCCGTCTCGCGACTTACCGCCTCTGCCAGCGTTTTGTCTCCGCCCTCGATGACGAAAACGCAGCTCGCGTTGCTCTCTCGGATAGCCTCGATAAGCCCTATCTGCATCGAAAAGCTCGAGTTAGTCTCGGTCGAGCAGCCGCTGAAGGCGGCGACGTAGGGAATGTGATAGTCGTGCAGAAGATAAACGAAGGGGAATCTGTCGGCAAAGACCATCTTGCCAAATTGACGGCTTTCAAAGAGCTCACGGTATTCTTTTTCGAGCAGATCGAGCTTTTTTGCGTAATTTTCGGCGTTTTTGCGGTAAATATCGGCTCCTTCGGGGTCGATATTGCAAAAAGCGTCTCTGATCGCGTTGACGATAAGCCCTGCGTTGACGAGTGACGTCCAGATATGCTCGTCCCCGTGATCGTGATCGTGACCGTGATTATGATCGTGTTCGTGTTGTTCCTTGTGCTCGTGCTCCTTCCAATCGCACTCAAGCTCCGCGTGGATCGGCGTTATCTGCCCGATCAGCGAAAGAGAGAGAAGATCGTCGTTCTGCGAGGCTTCTATCGCGTCGTAGACCCAACCGTCCGACTCTCCGCCGACGAAAATAAAGACGTCGGCGCGTCCGAGAGCCTCGAGAGTCGCGCTCGTGGGGGTGTAATTGTGCAGATCGGCGCCGCTGTCCTGCAGG
Organism: Eubacteriales bacterium; assembly: GCA_045534365.1. Classification (GTDB taxonomy): domain Bacteria; phylum Bacillota; class Clostridia; order Oscillospirales; family CAG-272; genus SVTX01. The sequence goes on along the minus strand of JAZSJO010000119.1, from coordinate 4,362 downwards.
ATCGTTATCCTGATCCTGTCCCCGCCGACCTCTCGCGCCAGATCGAATGGTGGGAAGGTGGTGCAGACCACCTCAAGCTCGCCCTCTCCGACCGAGTATAAGGTGTCGTTACCGCAGGAAGAGAGCGGCAGAGCGACGGAAAATACGATCAGAACGGCAAAAAACGAGCAAAAAAATCTCTTCATTATATTCATATAGTGTCCTTTGCGGTAAAATAAAGCCGAAATATCGGCGTAAAATTATTTTATCACGCAAAAATTACGGGCGGATTATCTATATATAAATGAAATGTGAACGAAACCGAGAAAGCGAAATGTAATTTAATGGCAATAAAGGCGCGAAAATGGCGCTTTTCCAAATATTATAATAATAAATACCTATATTTATTTAAAAAAGCACTTGAAATTTTCTTGATTTGGTGGTATAATGGTAACGGAAGCGGAAAGTGAGAAGTATTTATAAGAAAATCACCTGCGCTTTTGCTTTTTGGGGAAAAAACGCGAAACCTCGGTTTTCTTGCGCCCGAAAGGATACGCGAAACCTGCTTTTTTACGAAAAAACGCGAAAATTCTGATTTTTTCGCTTCGAAAGCCGCGCTGAACTTGCTTTTTGTTCCCAAAAAAGACGGTGTCGTATCGGCGTTTTTGGACGGAGAATGCGAAAAAACGAGATTTTGAGCTTTGAAATCCCCGAAAAAGTATCATTTATATTATATATAGCGCGAAAAAACTTCTTTGCCCGAAAAAGAGCAAAAAATTCAAAGGAAATTGTTAACATATTGTAAATTACACGGAGACTTTGTTGACAATAGACTCTCGTTGTGCTATAATTCCTACAGAATTTCTTTGTGAGGGCGTTCTATGTCCATTTGCAAAATGGGATTTTCCCTTGCGGAGATTGAAAAAATTGAATCTGATGGCTTTTTGTCATCGGTCGGGCCCGGCCGAAAGCGGAAAACCACTGATTATATATAGTTGGAGAATCGAAATATCGACTACCTGCGAATTTAGCGGAGGGTCGCCCTTATGCGATAAAGGCATCGGGGAGAACCCACGTCGCTTGTTTCACACACAAATGCTCGGGGTTCTGGATTGAGATTTTCCAAATATAGGGCTTATGGGTTTGCCCTGAAAATCCAAATATTGTTAAACATTTTTTTGATGGAGGAAAAATGAAAAACACGTTGATCAAAGTGCTCTCATTTATGATGGCACTCACAATGATCGTGGGCTGCTTCACTGCTGTTGTATCTGCAGAGGATTGCGCTCACGCAAACGCAACTGCAACTGTTGTTGCTCCTACTTGTGACGATCGCGGCTACACCCGCTATGAGTGTCCCGATTGCGATAAGGTTTGGATGGACAACTATGTTGCAAAGTCTACCGAACATACGGAGGTTGTAACTGCTCCTGCTAAGGAGGCAACCTGTACCACACCTGCATACGAGGAGTATTCGTACTGTAAGACTTGTGGAGAAATGCTTTCTAACTATGTTGAAGGTGATGGAGGCAAGAGGGAGCCTAAGCCTGTTGAAGGTTCTGAGCCTACTCTTCACACTTTCTCTCAGGTGACAGTTCCTGCTACCTGTACTGAGCAGGGCTATATCGCTTATGTCTGCGATAAGTGCGGTCTTACCGCTGATGCTTGTAAGGCAGCTGATATAACCGAGGAGTCTCCTGAAGCTAACTGGATAGCTGAAGATGATTCTTACGACAACTACCTTGCAAAGCTCGACACTATCGAGGTTGAGGGTCATAAGTGGGAATATGAGATCGCTGATGCTTTCTCTGCTTGCGTAACCGGTCTTATTGTAAGAACCTGTGATGAATGCGGCGTTGAAGAAAAGATCGAGATCGAAGCTACTCATGTTTATACCCATGCTACACTTGGCGACGGCAGATTTGACTATACTGATCTTGAAAACTACTGCGGACAGTATACCAAGGGTGCTAGATGTCTTGTTTGTGGAACATACGGTTCCGTAGAAGGCTATGAGCTCACCGTTAACAAGGAGAGCGATAAGGAACACAACTGGGTTGATATAACTGCTATAAGCGGTGAGCTTACTTATGCTGCTGATGGCGTATCCGGCAAGATTGACCTTTCTGCTAACAAGGACTTTATGGCTCTTGCAGGTGCATTGAGTGCTGGCGAGCTTCAGGTTCCTTCTACTTGCAATAAGGAAGGATACTCTATCTCTTACTGTAATGTGTGTGGCAAGATCGAGAAGCGCATCGTTGAGAAGCTTGAGCATGTATTCATTAAGGCTGACGGCACTCTCAACAAGGTTGACAGCCCTGCAATTGATTTTGATCCTGCTGTTATTTGTAAGCCTGCTATCAATACCTATAAGAAGTGTATCAACTGCACTTATACTGAATTTTTGGCAGTAAATACTAAGGAAGTTAAGCATGAGATCGAGGTTGATGAGGACCTCAGCTATGCTGCTAGTTGCACCGCTTACGGTGAGGTTTATACCTACTGTAAGGTTTGTACCGAGTGGAATGCTGTTACCGGTGAATATGAAGCTACCGAGGCTGCTGTCTCCTACGACCACGACAAGAATCCTGCTACTGCTATTATAAAGAACATTTACGGTAAAGTAGAAAGAACTCCTGCTATTGGTCACAAGCTTAGCGACTGGTCTGCTTGGTCTACTGATTGTACCTCCGAGGCAACTGCTGAGATCGCTGCATTGAAGGATGCTAACGGCGCGGCTCTTGCTACAGAAGGTCAGCTCCTTGGCATATACAGAGTTCAGTACTGTACCAATGAGTGCGGTTATGGCAAACTTGATCAGAAGCCTAATGCATCTGCTTCTGATCACGTATTTGCTACCGCTGATGACGGCGAAGATTACCTCGTAAAGATCCCCGGCACTTGCGTATTGGGTGAGCATTACGAGTACAAGTGTAAGGTTGCCGGCTGTACTGCTACTCAGGGCGTTGCTATTGCATCTGAGGGTATTGGCGAAAAGGTCACCGGCAAGCACACTGTTGTTGTTAATCCTGCAATTTCTTATGTTGTAACTGCTGCTGAAAAACAGCAGAATGCTGCTCTTATCGCTTCCGGAGAAGAGTTTATTATGACCATTTGGGAAAAGAACTCCGATGGTGATTATGTAAGCACCGTTTCCGCGGTTCTTAAGACCAAGGGTGAAAAGGATTTCGGTTATGTTCGTGCAGCTAAGAATGCCGATAAGGTAAGCTGTACTGTTGCCGGTCAGTTCCAGATCGTTTGCGCATGCGGTGAGTTTGTCGATATAACCGGTCTTACTTACGAACACAACTGGGGCAACTGGTTCAATAAGGATAAGGATGCAAATAGGGCATTTGATGCTACCAAGGATGTATCTTATAAGTTCGTTGCTGCTACCTGCTTGAAGGATGGTCAGACTGAAGGTATCTACTGTATTGATTGTAATGCAGTAAAGGTTGCTTGCGTTCGTATTCCTAAGGGAAATGAGATCGTTAAGGCTGAGGATGGCGTTACTGTTCTTTGTACTGGTCACGAAAAGGGCTATAGCAGATATACCCCCGGCGACGTAAAGGGTACCTGCTTGACTAAGGCAAGCGAGTGCTATGAATACGATTGTTGCCACGAGAGATTCTATGAAGAGGCTGACGATGTCTCCGCTTGTACTTATCCTGAGGGATCTGAGATTGGTCATAGAGATGCTACCTGCGCTAAAGCTGGTAACCATGCATATAGGACCTGCTCCGTTTGCGGTGTTGTTGATATTGACTTTACCTCTTGCGGTGCTGATTGCACAATGACTGAAGAAGAGCACATTATCGCAAAGGCTAATAACGACTATGCGATTCCTGCTCTTGAGCATGACTTCTCCGGTGAAAAGATAACCGGTCAGAAGGCAACTTGTTATACCGATGGTTGGGAAGACTACTACGAGTGTCTTAATGGCTGTGGTGCTACTAAGGACAAGAAAGTAATTCCTGCTCACGGTGATGCTTATTGGGTTGAGTACGAAGAGACCTTGAACTATCAGGGACTTCCCGTATATCCCGGTGAGCACAAGGCTCCTACTTGTACCGAAAAGAGTATTCCCTCTGGTTCCTACTGCTCTGAGTGCTTGTGGAACAAGGAATACAAGGATCAGCCCGAAAGCGAGTATGATGTATTCGTACGTCGTGATGCTGATGACTCCAACCATAGCGTATCCGTAATTATCGGTTTTGTTAACTATGTAGAGGATGAAAAGAATGGCAAGTACGACATTGATGGTAAAAAGTATTCTATCGTTGATTGTACTAAGGATGCTTATGTTGTAAGAATCTGCGTGGCTTGTGACGAGATAGATATTAAGGCTAATTTCGTTCCCGCTGCTGAAGACCACGTAATAAA
>JAZSJO010000084.1:0-5759 GCA_045534365.1 Eubacteriales bacterium | reverse complement strand
TGACTTTTCTTTATGAATATTATATAATACTCTTATAAGCCTTTATTATTGTATCATTTTTAGGCATTTTTGTCAACAAAAAAGAGGTTGAATATGAATTTAAAAATTTCGGTAGTGGGGTGCGGACGCTGGGGCTCGCTTATCACCTGGTATCTTGCCGAAAAGAAGGGACTTGACGTCACCCTTTACGGCAGAGAGGACTCAAGGAATATACAGAGATTTATCAAGGAGAGGAAGAACGACCTGCTCACTCTTCCCGACAGCGTCAAGGTAACGACGTCGCTTTCCTGCCTTGAGGACGCCGACGTTATAATAATCTCGATAAATTCGCAGGGACTTGCGGCGTTTATGCGCGAGATCGAGCATTTGGAGCTGAAAAGCAAGGTCTTCGTGCTTTGTATGAAAGGCATCGACATCGAAAGCGGAATGAGGCTTTCGGAGGTCGCCAAGGCGGGTGCCAATGAAAGCAACAAGGTCGCGGTATGGTTAGGTCCCGGACACGTTCAGGAGTTTTACGCAGGGATACCCAACTGTATGGTAATTGATAGCGAGGACGATGAAACGAAGCATATGCTTGTGGACGCATTTTCGAGCGAATTGATACGCTTCTATTACGGCGAGGATATGATAGGCAACGAGATCGGCGCGGCGGCAAAGAACGTTATCGGTATCGCCGCGGGTATGCTTGACGGATATCAGCTCTCAACCCTTAAGGGCGCGCTTATGTCAAGAGGCTGTCGCGAGGTGGCAAGGCTTATAGAGGCTATGGGAGGCAACGAGCTGTCGGCTTACGGTCTCTGCCACTTGGGCGACTACGAGGCAACGGTCTTCTCAAAATTCTCTCACAACAGAGAGTTCGGCGAAAGATTCGTCAGGGGAGAGAGACTTGACAAGCTTGCCGAGGGATATTACACCGTCAAGGCTATAACGAAGCTTTGCGAGGCATACAAGGTAGATATGCCGATATGCAGCGCGGTATACGAGATAATTTACGGTGGCAAGGACGCAAGAGAAACCATAAACGCTCTGTTTGAGAGAAGCATAAAAACAGAATTTTACAAATAAACGGAACTAATTATGGGAAGAAAAATATTTGCCGAAAAGAATTATAACGTGTCGGAATGTGTTATCCCTTACGAGAAATTCAAGATATTCTCCGACAGAAAAGAGGGCTTTTCTCTCGATCCGAGATACAAAGAAACGGCAATAGCGGAGGCATAAAAGCTTCTGGACAAAAAATCATAACCACCCGTCATTCATCAAACGGGTGGTTATGATTGCTATTTAAGGAGCTTTCAATTAAGCCTCGGGAGATTTTACCGAATCGATAAGCTCCTGTTTCTGCGCTTTAAGCGCTTCTTCTGCCGCAAGTATATCTTCCTTATGAGCCGCCTCGAACTCTGCAAAGAAATTATCCTTGTACTCGTTCACGGCGTTCTCTATATCGACCGCCTTTGCCTGAAGCTCTGACTTTATATCGTCGCTGAAGCTCTCTTCTATTTCTATAAGATAAGTTTCTGCCTTACGCATTGCCGCGATAAGCTCCTCAAGAGCCTTGTTTGCCGCCTCGCCAAGCTTTTCATAAGCCTCGAGAGCCTTGTTATAGGTCTCTTCGCTCATCTGAAGCGTGACCGTAGCCGCCGCGTATTCCTGTCCGTTTATATCAAGTGACGCGGTGTAGGTCTTCTGCTTCAGCAGCTCGGTCTTCGCATCGCGAAGAGCCGCAAGAGATTTCTGATACTCGGACTCGGGAGAAATGAGTGTGTTGTAACGGAATTCGTCTATCGCCTCGATAGTCGAGCTGTACGCGTCGAGCGCGGTCTTATATCCTGCGTGTATCAGGGTGTATATGCCGCCCATAGCCTCGATGACCTTAGCTGTCTCCTCTCTCTCGGCAAAGATTATTTTATGTTCCTTTGCGGCGTAATAAACCGCTCGCATATCCTCGGTAAGAAGCAGAGCCGTCTCTATTCTGCCCGCTGAGATTATCTTGTAAAGCTCCTCCTCGGTCATTTGCGTCGCTTCCTCTTCGGTCACTATAGCCGTTTCAACAGCCATAGCCACGAGAGCGTCCTTCTTCAGAGCCTCGACCTTTTCTATCTTACCGTTTATGTCGAGCTTTTCCATAACCTCGCCTGCTTTGGCTTCAACGTCGGCGCGAAGCTTCTCGGCATATTTGGTGTCGCCCGATACCGATATTTTAACGGTGTTTTCGTCCGCCTCGGCGTTACCCTTTACGAGATAGCCCGTATCGCTTGCGAGTGTAACGATAAGCTCCACAGCCTCCTCGGGAGTCTTTCCTATAAATGCCTCGCCAGCTATAAGAACGCTTCCGTCGTCGTTGAGAGCGGTGACCGACACTATTTTGTTTTCGTCGTCGACCATAAATTCAACGCTGGGGTTAATATCTACCGTTACTCTCGTGATCGCGCCCTCGGGGGCTTTGTCGGAGCAGGCGGTAAAGGTCATAACTGATAATACCGTAAAGATCGTCAGCAATAAGCACAAAAGCTTTTTCATCGTTAATTTCCACCTTTCTTGTTTGTTGCGGGAGCTTTCCCGTAATTATTTTATCAGAAAAAAACGTGATTGACAATTTACAAAACAATTACAATGATAAAATTTTTATCATTGTTTAATTTTTGATAAAAAAGTCGGAGGGTTATTCCTCCGACCTTTTATTTACAAACTGTTTTATTGAGCGGGGCAGAGTACCCTGCGCCATCAGGCTGAACCTGTCCACTATCTTCGTGGGATCCTCGGTCATTCCACCCGATACCCAATTCAAAAACGTACCCACCATAGCGTATTGATAGAATTCCGAAATAAAGAGCTTGTCCTCTTTTGAAAGCTGAGCGCTTTCGGGAAAGGTGTCTATCGCGCGCACTATAAGCTCTCTTGCGCTTTTGAACAGGAATTTTTCAATGTTGTTAAGCTCCATAGAAGGAAAGATCCTCTGGATAAAATCCTTTTCATCAAGCACCATAAGATAGACCTGAAGATAAGCTCTCTGCCATGTGTCGTAGTTCCCGATCTCACCGAGCGCCGCGCGGAATTTGTTGGAAAATTCCCATTCCACAAGGTCGTATATATCTTTGAAATGATAATAAAAGGTCATTCTGTTGATTCCGCATTCAGCGGTGATATCGCTGACCGTTATCTTCTTTAACGGCTTCTTTTTCAAAAGCTTTTTGAAGGAATCAACGAGAGCGCGTTTGGTCAGTTGAGACATTTCTTCACCTTTTCTTTCTTTTAAAGGTCAAAGCGGCACAAGCGGCGGCGGTCAAGAGGTATGGCAGAGCGCTCACCGACGAGACGCATCCGTCGTTTTTCGTAGCTTTATCAAGGGGAACGAAGCTTTTGTCGGCTCGGTAAGTCGCCGTATAGTTTGCGTTGCCCGTTATGACCAGAGGACTGCCCTCGCCGCTCCAGGAATCAAAAATATATCCCTCCGGAATATTGGCGGGCGTCATTTGCGGAAGGATTGTACCGTAGTAGCCAATTTCCTCGTGAAGCTTACTTCCGTCCTCGTCAAGGAAGCTTACGGTGTATAGGTTTTCGTCCCATACCGCTATTAAGGAGATATCGGAAGCGCAGGCTTCGAGCTCTTCGCCGGGATCAATTAGATTAACGGTGCTTGATTGCTCTATTCTGCTCCAGCCCAAAAAGCCGCAATTCTCCTTTTGAGGTCTCGTTTGAGGTATCCTTATCTCGCTCTCGGCAAGACGGTAGATATCGTTGAGCAGAGACGAGCCGTCCGTGTCAAGAAAGCGCACCTTATATACCGAATCGTCGATATTGAGCTGAAGGGCAAGATCCTTGATATTCGCAAAGCCCTCGCGCTCGTCTCCGTCGTTGCCGTAATATATTCTGAACAGATCCCCGTCTATCTCCTTCACCGAAAAGACTTCAAAGGCGTTCAAGGTGACGCTTTTTCCGCTCGTTTCTTCGTTTGAATATACGGCTATTTCGCCCGTTGAGATATACTGTCCCGCGGAAAGCCTTTTGCCCGAATAGTCAACGCTCTCATCCTCACTCGCGTATTTCGGAGAAGCGTAGCCTACTATGTACTCACTCGAAAGAGAATAGGATTTCAGCGCCACGTAGTTTCCGTCCTTTGAAAACTCACTTCCGTTTGAGGTGTTACCCTCTATGGTGTAGACTCTTGACGAGTCGGAATAAAGCACGAGTCCTATATGAGAGGCGGCGACGTAGGTCTCGTCGTCCTTGAAGAAGATGATATCTCCGCTCTTGGGAGAATAGTTTGCCTTCGCGTTGTATATTCCCGCGTTGATCGCCGATTCGCGCCACTTCCAACAGCTGACAAACGCGCCCGCCGAGGCGTCCTTCGAGACGTTTGCCTGACGGAGACACCAATTGACGAAGCTTGCGCACCAATAGTATCCGTAGCTTACTCCGTTGCCCTGATTGTTGTCGAGCTTGCCGTAAAGCACATTGTATTCAACGAAATCGCGAGTACCCTTGAGATTGTCGCCGCCAAGGTCTGCGTTGGAGTCGCCCTCGTGATAACCGAGCTGGGAGAGAGCTACCGCTAAAACGTCGCTCGCTTTTCCGCTCGTTTCGGGAAGCTTTCTCAGATTATCATAATAAATGCTCGCGCGGTATTGGCTCGACGCCTCGTAGGTCGTCTCCGCTGCAAACGCAGGAAGCGCGGCAGACAGTATAATGATTATTACAAGAGAGAGATTAAGAATTGTTTTTTTGAAATTCGTCATAAGCTCACCCCCTCGGTAAAATTTTCTAATATTTCCAAATTTATTATAGCACACTTGTTTTGTCGTGTCAATAAGAAGGTGTAAAGTATTCCTTTCGCGCTCTGCCAAAAATCAACCAAAGGTTTATTGACAAAAGCGGTTTATAGTATTATAATGGAAATATCGTTGTAGCGGTATAGCCCCCGCAAAAACGAAATTTTAAAGAAAAGGAGGCGGATTTAATGATTTCTACAAGCTACGGATACTGCAAACTCGCCTCGGAGTCGGTCTAAGACGGAACAGGGTAGTAAAATACGCCTTGCTTTGTCGAGGCTCTTTGCGGCGATTTATCCAAATGAATCGGGCGCGTCTTTTGCAGGGACGCGTCAGAGCGAATTGCTGTAAGGAGTTAGCAGATGATAGACACAAACAATCTGGGCAGGAAGATCGCAGACGCCAGACGGCGCTCGGGGCTGACACAAAGCGACCTCGCGAGCCGAGTGGGAGTTACGGCGCAGGCGGTCTCCAAATGGGAGCAGGGAAGATCCTGTCCCGACATAGCCATTCTCGATGAAATTGCCGACGCCCTCGGCATTTCGCTCTTCGAGCTTTTGGGAATGGAGGAACGCGGCGAAGCTTTGCATAAGCATAGCTCGTAATATCTTTTTTCGGACGGAGCTTTCCGTAAGAGCTATATAGCCGCGAGAAAAGCTGTACCTTAAAAGGTACGGCTTTTTTGTTTAAATTTCAAATTTTGATTTATCGGTTTCTTTTTTTGTTCATTTCTTTTCCTCGACGAAAAGAAACGAACCAAAGAAACGCCGCTTAAAGAGGGGAGAAAAAGATCTCCCCTCTTTAAGAAATCTCAAGTCGGATCGTAGCCATGTCGTTCTGTGAGCCAAGGAGTTGGCCATTAGTATTGTCTTCCTAAGACCGCTTGCCTCCGACTTGTTTCTTTTTTTGTTCATTTCTTTTCCTCGACGAAAAGAAACGAACCAAAGAAACGCCGCTTAAAGAGGGGAGAAAAAGATCTCCCCTCTTTAA
>JAZSJO010000057.1:0-3268 GCA_045534365.1 Eubacteriales bacterium | reverse complement strand
GGCTTGACATCTTATTGTACCATGTTTGGAGAATTTTTGGTATAACCTTTGCTACCCACCCGCACAGCAGGTGGTTGTCTGTTTCGCACTTCGTGCTCAACCTGCCTAAAGGCGTAAAAGCGAATAAAAAGGACTGCCAATCGCAGTCCTTTTTATATTATCTTATCCCAAAAGCGCTCTGTCGTTCGCGAAATCCGCGCCGCTCGCCTTCGAGAAGGCGTCAAGAAGCATCTCAACGGTAAGATTCTTCTTCTCTTCTCCTCTTATATCGAGAATAATTTTACCCGCGTTCATCATAATGAGACGGTTGCCGTGAGCAATAGCGTCCTTCATATTATGAGTTACCATAAGCGCGGTAAGCTTATTTTCGGAAATGATCTTATCGGTTATCTCAAGCCCCTTTGCCGCGGTCTTGGGGTCAAGAGCCGCCGTATGCTCGTCAAGCAGGAGAAGCTTCGGCTTTTTCATAGCCGCCATAAGCAGAGTGACCGCCTGTCTCTGTCCGCCCGAGAAAAGTCCCATCTTGGTCGTAAGTCTGTGTTCAAGACCAAGATCAAGTTGCTCGAGAAGCTCGCGGTATTCATCTCTTTCCTTTCTCGTTATTGCCCAACGAAGCGTGCGTCTTTCGCCGCGTCGCTTTGCAATAGCAAGGTTCTCCTCAAGCCACATATCCGTAGCGGTACCCATTCTGGGATCCTGAAAAACGCTACCGAGGAATTTGGCTCTTTTATATTCAGGCATGTCCGTAACGTCGACGCCGTCTACTATTACAGAGCCGCAATCAGGCAGCCACGCGCCCGCAACTGCGTTGAGCATAGTCGATTTTCCCGCGCCGTTACCGCCGATGATAGTTACGAAATCACCCTCCTCAAGCTTGAGGCAGATATCGTTCAACGCAACCTTTTCATTTACAGTTCCTGCATTGAAGGTCTTGGTAATATGTCTTAATTCAAGCATTACTCATTACCTCCCTTTGCCTTTTTTGCCGTCTTTGCGGCGACGCGACGAGCCTTTCTCTCTGCCTTGAACTGAGGCGTGTACGAGAAATAGGAGCTCTTCACGTAAGGAATAGCAAGGAATATTGCAACGACGATAGCCGAAAGCATCTTGAGAAGCTCGGGGTCAAGACCGAGCCAGACGACGATCTGGTACACGACGTAGTATATCACTCCGCCGAGCGCCACGCCCGCAAGTCTTACGCCAAAGTTTATAGAGATATGTCCGAATATAGCGTCTCCTATTATGACCGCCGCAAGACCGATAACTATTGCGCCTCGTCCCATATTTATATCGGCAAATCCCTGATACTGCGCGAGCAACGCTCCCGAAAGCGCCACGAGACCGTTTGAAATAACAAGTCCGAGTATTTTGTTGAATTTGTTATTTATTCCCTGCGCATTACTCATCTTCTGGTTACAGCCGGTCGCGCGGAGCGAGCAGCCGAGCTCCGTTCCGAAGAAAAGATACAACGCCAATATCACAACGGCAACGAAACCGACAAGCGCCATTATCGCCTTGCTCTTATCGAGCTGAGTGACTATGACCTTCAGGTTTCTTGCGTTGATACCAAGGTTTGCTCTGCCGAGGATCTTAAGATTTATCGACCAGAGCATAAGCTGGGTAAGTATTCCCGAGAGTATTGCGGGAATACCGAGCACGGTATGGAAAAATCCCGTAATAAGTCCCGTAAGCATACCCGCTACTACCGAAAGGAGCAACGCAAGCCAAACGTTCACTCCGTTTGATACAAGAATAGCGCAAACGCAAGCACCCGTACAGATCGATCCGTCAACGGTAAGGTCGGCTATATCGAGGATCTTATAGGTTATATAAACGCCTATCGCCATTATTCCCCAGATAAGTCCGAGGGAGATAGCGCCCGGCATCGATTTGAAAAGACTTATAATAAAATCCATCAGTTATTCTCCTGAATGGTTATTCAATAACAACGTAGTCCTCGGGAACGGTTATTCCAAGAGCGTCACAGTTAGTAGCGTTGTACTTCTTCTCAAGATTGGTAACATACTGTATAGGCATCTTGGAGATCTTCTCCTCACCCTTAAGGATCTTTACAGCCATCTCACCGGTAAGATAACCGAGATCGTAGTAGCTGATGGAAAGAGTCGCAATACCGCAGCCCGAGCAGATACCTGCCTCACCTGCAATTACGGGAACGCCCGCAGCAAGACAAACGCTGTTGATTATCTCGGTGTTACTTGCAACCGTGTTGTCGGTAGGAACGTATATTGCATCGCTGAATTCAGCCGCAGCCGTCGTTACGGCGGAAACGTCGTTTGAGTCGGTAAACGCAAATTCTTTAATATTCTCCTCGTCAATTCCCTTCTGCGCAAGGAACTTTTTAACCTCGTCCACCTGATACTTGGAGTTCGCCTCAGCGGAGCAGTAAAGAAGACCTATCTTCTCTGCCTCGGGACATAGATCTATGATCATCTGAGCCTGCTCGTCGAGGGGAGCAAGGTCGCTCGTACCCGAAATATTTCCGCCAACAAGACCGTCAAAATCGTTGATTCCGAGAGCAACACCGTATTCGGTGACCGATGTTCCGAGGATTGGAATATCAACGGTAGCCGAAGCAGCCGCCTGAAGCGCGGGAGTTGCGTTAGCCATAATAAGATCAACGTTCTTAGAAACGAAATCGTTGGCAATGGTCGTGCAAAGAGGAATATCGTTACCGGCATTCTGCTCGATAAATTCTACGTTCTCCTCGCCAAGAGCCGCTATAACGGCATCCTTGAAGCCCTGCGTTGCCTGGTCAAGAGCGGGGTGAGTTACGAGCTGGCAGATACCTATAGTATATTTGCCGTCATCTTCACAGGATGCGAGAGCGAACATTGAAACGCACATCAATGCCGCAAGTACGATACTTAAAAGCTTTTTCATGGTTTTTCTCTCCAATCGGTATAAAAATTTTTACCCGCCGTTGATTTCGTCAAACGGCGGCCCTGACAAAACGGTCTGTGCTGAAAATATATTCAAAAATCGCTTTATCAGAATAAAGTGAGTTAATTATACCACTCTTTTATATGCTTGTCAATCATATTTTAAAAAAAAATACGATATTTTCAAATTATATATAAACAGTGTGGAATAATTATTCGTTTTTGTGCATTTTTATAAGTTTTGTGTGAAATAAAATGCCTCGGCGCGCAATAAAGTTGATAATTTCAAATTTTGATTTGTCGAATTGATTTATTGTTCATTTCTTGCCCTCGTCGGCAATGAAACCAGTCGCAAGCGACACGCAATG